>JBDTNU010000114.1:0-9850 GCA_039933535.1 Caldimonas sp.
TCGCCTACCGCGAGGCGGGCGACCCGAAGAACCCGAAGCTCGTGCTGCTGCACGGCTTTCCGGCGGGCTCGCACCAGTACCGCGACCTGATCCGCTCGCTGTCGGGCAGATTCCACGTCATCGCACCGGACTACCCCGGCTTCGGCGAGAGCGACATCCCCGACCCTGCGTCGTACAACTACACCTTCGACGGCATCTCCATGGTCGTCGAGCAATTTCTCAAGGCCAAGGGCTTCGACCACTACGGCCTGTTCGTGCAGGACTACGGCGGCCCGGTCGGTTTCCGGATCGTGGGGCGCAACCCGAAGGCACTCGACTGGCTGATCATCCAGAACAGCAACGCATACGAGGTCGGCTTCACTCCCGCGTGGGACGGCTTCCGGGGCGCGCTCTGGAAGAACCGCTCGCCGGAGACCGAGAAGCCGCTCGCGGGCTTCCTGACCAAGGACGCGATCAAGGGAATCTATCTGCATGGCGCCGAGAAGCCAGAGCTGATCAGCCCGGACAACTGGGAATCGGACGCCGCGTACATGCAGCGGCCCACGGCAGTGCGCGTCAATCTCGACCTCTTCTACGACTACCGCAAGAACGTCGAGCTCTATCCGCAGTGGCAGGCGTTCCTGCGCACCGAGCAGCCGAAGACGCTGATCTTCTGGGGCCAGACCGACATCTTCTTCACGCCCGCCGGCGGCGACGCGTTCCTGAAGGATCTTCCCAAGGCGGAGATGCACCGGCTCAAGGCAGGTCACTTCGCGGTCGAGGATCACCTCGACTACATCTCGAGCCAGATGCAGCGCTTCTACGTCGAGAAGGTCGCGACCGACAAGAAGGTGGCCATGAGCGCCGGCAGGTGAGTGGGGAGACCATCATGAGCACGAGCACCGAGACGCCCCGCCCGCCGCTGCCACCGTTCACGCGCGAGACCGCGGCGCAGAAGGTCCGCATGGCCGAAGACGCATGGAACAGCCGCGACCCGGTCAGGGTCTCGCTCGCCTATACGCCCGACAGCCGGTGGCGCAATCGCGCCGAGTTTCCGCGCGGTCGCGAGCAGATCGTGGAGTTTCTCCAGCGCAAGTGGGAGCGCGAGCTGGACTATCGCCTGATCAAGGAGTTGTGGGCGCACGAGGGCAACCGCATCGCGGTTCGGTTTGCCTACGAGTGGCGTGGCGTCGACGGCTGCTGGTATCGCTCGTACGGCAACGAGAACTGGGAGTTCGACGAAAACGGATTCATGGCGTTTCGCCACGCCAGCATCAACGACTGGCTCATCAGCGAAGCCGAGCGCAAGTTCCGCTGGCCGCTGGGCCGACGCCCGGATGAACACGCCGGGTTGAGCGAGCTCGGGCTCTAGGGCGGCCCGTTCTGCAGCCGGATCGGGCTACCCGTCGTACTTGACATTCAATGCGATGAAGGCCGCGAGAGCTGCATCCCGGTCCGCCATCGTGCTCCGGCTGTGCGGCCGTGCATCCATCAGGCGCATGTAGGCGCTCGACTTCGGGATGTACTGGTCCAGCATGTCTTCGCCGAAGACCGTCATGCTGGTCTGCCGGATCATGAAGAAGTGAACGTAGGCGGCACAGTCGGCGGCAGTGAATGCAGGCCCGAAGATGAACGGCGTGAACGACGACAAGCGCGCCACGGCCGCCAGGCCGATCGCCAGTCGCTCCTTCGCCTCCTGCCTGGTCTCCTCGGAGACGGTGCCGCCGAAGAACGACTGCTTGTAGAGGCGACGGGCCACCCACTCCGAGTTGATCTCCAGATGCTGGATCAGCTCACGGCACTTGGCGCGCTGGAAGACCTCGCGCGGATAGATCGGAGTGTCGGGAAAGCGTTCTTCCAGGTATTCGAGGATCGCCTGGGATTCGGACAGTCCTCCTTCCTCGGTCTCGATGAACGGGATCTTGCCGAGCGGCGAGCAGTGCCGGAAGGTCTCTCGCTCCCACGGGTACACGACTCGCTCCTGAAACGGGATGCCTTTCTCCAGCAGGATCAGCTTGAGCTTGTTGTAGTAGTTGCTGACCCCGAAGCCGCACAAGGTAATCATGGCGCGACACCTTCCCGTTACGCAGTCGTGATGATTCTGGCGCCCAAGTGTGCTCGATCGGAACCCGTGGAGAATAAAGAAACCGCGACGTGAAGGAACACTGTGGACCGCCTGCACCTGATTACGGTCTTCGTGGCGGTCGCAGACGCCAGCGGCTTGGCGGGTGCGTCGCGCAAGCTGGGTATCTCACCCCCCGCGGTCACGCGGGCGATCAACGAGCTCGAGAGTCACCTCGGTGTGCGCCTGCTCACCCGAACCACGCGCATCGTGAGGCTCACGGAAGACGGTGCGCGCTATGCCGACGACTGCCGGCGCATCCTGGCCGAGCTGGCGGAAGCCGACGACTCGGTGAGCGGCAAGCACGGGTCGCCACACGGCCGTCTGACGCTCACCGCGCCGGCGCTGTTCGGCTCGAAGTTCGTGACGCCCATCGTCACCGAGTACCTGACCCGCTACCCGAACGTCACCGCCGCCTGCTGGTTCCTGGACCGGGTCGTGAACATGATGGACGAGGGCGTGGACGTGGCCGTGCGCATCGGCGAGTTGCCCGATTCGTCGATGCAGGCGATCTCCGTCGGTCGCGTGCGGCGCGTGATCTGCGCGTCACCCGGCTATCTGGCGGAGCACGGCGTTCCGCAGACTCCCGAGGCCTTGAGTGCCCACTGCATCGTGTCGGCGACCCCGGTGACGCCGACCGCCGAATGGCGTCTGATGGACAACGGCGAACCACGCGTGGTCAAGCTGCAGGCCCGCATGACGACCACGACCAACGACGCCGCGATGGCCGCTGCGGTCAGTGGCTTCGGGATCACGCGCCTGCTCTCGTACCAGGTCGCGGAGCATTTGCGAGACGGCCTGCTCAATGCGGTGCTGACCGAATTCGAACCGACGCCGCTGCCTGTACACCTGGTGCATCGGGAAGGCCGGCACGCCTCGCAGAAGGCACGCGCCTTTCTCGATCTGGCGCTGGAGCGGCTGCGTGCGAACCCTGCGCTGAATTGAGTCGAACGCCCCCGGGTTTCGCTACAGGTCCAGGGTCAATTCCGAGCCTGCTGCGCGAGACACGCAGATGCACATCGAGCCTGCCGCAGCGCGCTCGGCGTCGCTGAGCGCCGTGTCGCGGTGCTCTGGCCGACCCTCCAGGACCTTGACCCGGCAGGTGCCGCAATTGCCCGCACGACACCCCGACGGCGCCGGCACGCCCGCCGCTTCGACGGCCTCCAGGATGGTCTGGTCGGCGGCCACGACGATGCGCCTCCTGCTCCGGCGAAGCGTCACGGTCACGGGCCGATTGGTCGTCACCGCGGTGGCGGCCGCGAAGCGTTCCGAACGAACCCGGTCTGCCGGAAGACCCGTTGCCCGGGCCGCCTCATGCACCGCGTCGATCAGGCGGCCGGGCCCGCAGACGTAGAACACCGTTCCGGACGCTGCGTGTGCGACCAGCGCCGAGACATCGAGGCGCCGCTGCCGGTCTGCCGCGTACACCTGCAGGTCGTTCCCCAGCGTGCGCTTCAGCGCGTCCAGGTAGGGCGCATCGCCGAGCGACCGCACGGCATAGTGCAACTGCACGTCGCGCCCGGTGGACCGCAGCTGCCCGGCCATCGCCTTCATCGGCGTGATGCCGATCCCGCCGGCGATCAGCACGACGGGGCGATCGTCGTCGTGCAGCGCAAAGTCGTTGCCCGGCAAGCCGCACCGCAGGATCGTGCCCAGTCGGACGTGCGCATGCATGGCCGCCGAGCCACCGCTGCCCTGCTCCTCGCGCAGCACGGCGATCTCGTAGCAGTCGCGCCGCGCCGGGTTCGACGCGATGGAATAGCGCCGCGTGCTGACCACGCCATTGCCCAATCGCACCGGAACGTCGATGTGCGAGCCCGCGGGCACCGGCGGCAGCTCGGCGCCGTCGTCGGCGTGCAGCTCGTAGGCGCGCACCCGGGCGGTGAGCTGCCGAATGCCGTCCACGCGCAGTGCGAGCGGCCCATCGCCGAGCGCCTGCACGGAAGAGGCCGGACCGGATGAAGCCAGCGCCTCGCCCAGGCGCGCGATCTCCGCGCGCAGCGGTGCGATCCCTTCCTCGATCTCCTCCCGGGTGAAGCGGGGCGTGATGTGCTGCGGGCAGTTCCAGTCGTAGCCTTCGACGGTGATGACCATCGCGCGCTCGATCCGGGCCGGATAGCCTGGCATCGTCAGACGGGCCATCAATGCTGCGTCGTCAACGGCGTCGACCAGGCGCGCTCGTCCGAGGACTTTCAGCCGCCGCTGGTTCGCGTAGTCCATCAGGAAGATCGAGACCCGATCGTTGCCGCCCAGGTTGCCCACGCTGATGTATTGCACGTTGCCGCGAAAGTCGGCGTAGGCGATCGTCTTCGCGTCGAGGATCTTCAGGAACCCTGCAGGTCCGCCCCGGTACTGCACGTAGGGCCACCCGGACTCGCTGACGGTTGCCTGGTAGAAGCCGTCGCGCTCCTGGATGAACGCGATCTCCCCAGCCGTCAGCGCGTCGCGCCTGTCCCTCGCCCGGTCAAGCGGGGCATAGGCGGAGCGGCTTCCCATGCGCGTCTGCACCGCGCGCACGGCCGGCGTGAACGCGATGTCGGAATAGGCGCGGCCCATGGTCAGCCAGCTCCCGGATCGCCTGACGCATGCGCCTCCTGCAGCAATTGCTGGATGACCTGCTCGGAACGCTCGTACTCGCCCTCGCCGAAGTGGTGGAAGCGGATGCGGCCCTGCGCGTCGATGAAGTAGTTCGCGGGCCAGTACCGGTTGGAGAACGAGCGCCAGATCGCGAAGTCGTTGTCGATGGCGATCGGGAAGTTCAATCCCAGCTCGCCCACCGCGCTCTTCACGTTGTCCGGCTTGCGCTCGAACGCGAACTCGGGCGCGTGCACGCCGATCACGACCAGCCCCTGGTCCTTGTACTTCTCGGCCCACGCACGCACGTGCGGCAACGCGCGCTGGCAATTGATGCAGGCGAAGGTCCAGAAGTCGACGAGGACGACCTTGCCGCGCAAGGACTGCAGCGTCAGCGGCGCGGAGTTCAGCCAACCGGTTGCGCCCGAGAGCTCGGGCGCGACACCCTCCACAGGGAGAGGCGCGAACGGCGTCGAGGCACCGGCCGTCTTCACGGCGGGCAACGCCACGGCCGGCACCGACTTCGCATCCAGATGCTCGAGCAGGCTCTGTTCGAAGGAGTTACCGAGCGCCGGGGTCAGCGTGGCGAGCAAGCCGGTGTCCAACCCGAGAGCGACGGTGGTCACCCCCGCCAGCACGGCGATACCCAGCCCGCGGCGCAGCCACTCGCCGAAGCCGATCGACCGCTTTATCGCGTCGAACGCTCGCCCGCCTGCCCACAAGGCCGTGGCCAACGACGTCGCGGCACCCGCGGCATAGGACAGCAACAGCAACGACGTGTGGGCGCTGGCACCCTGCAGCGCCGCGGTCGTCAGCACGAGCCCCAGCACCGGCCCTGCGCAAGGCGCCCACAACAGCCCCGTGGCGATGCCCAGGGCCAGCGAAGGAAGTACCGAGCGGCCGGTGGACTGTGCGTCGCTTTGAGCGACCTCCGAAAGGCGCGCGCCGAGCGACACGAGCGGTCGCGTCAACCGTTCGGCGACGCGCGGCAAGAGCAGCGCGACACCCATCGCGGCGAGCACGACCAATGCCGCATCGCGGCCGATCTCGTTCGCCTCGGCGGCCCACGATCCGCCCAGCGTCGCCAACGTGGCCACGCCGGCGAAGGTCAGCGCCATGCCTGCGAGCAGCGGCAATCCGCTGCGGACGAACGGCTGATCGACCCGCGCGAACACGAAGGGCAGAACGGGAAGGATGCAAGGCGCGAGGATGGTCAACACCCCCGCCAGGTACGACAGGACGAACAGCGTCATGACAGTTCTCGATTCAGGAGAGCACGGAGATCGGCGAGGAACGAGGCGGCCGAGAAGCCTCAGCTGCCTCCGAACCAGTTGTAGCCCTGGTCCTCCCAGTAGCCCCCGGGGTAGGTGTTGGTGACGTAGATGGCGCGGATGTGCTTCGGGTTCTTGTAGCCCAGCTTGGTGGGCATGCGCAGCTTCACCGGGTAGCCGTACTTTGGAGGCAGCACCTGTCCGTCGTAGGTCAGCGCGAGGTTGGTCTGCGGATGCAGGGCCGTGGCCATGTCGATGCTGGTGTGATAGTCGTCGGCGCACTTGAAGCCGACATACTTCGCGGTCGTGTCGGCGCCCACGCGCTTGAGGAAATGAGCGAACGGCACGCCGCCCCATTTGCCGATGGCGCTCCAGCCCTCGACGCAGATGTGCCGCGTGACCTGCTCCTGCTGCGGCATCGCGCGCAGGTCGGCGAGCGTCCAGGTCCGTCGATCGGCGACCAGGCCGGTCACCTCGAGGCGCCAGGCATCGCCATCGATTTCGCGGACCTTGCTCTCGCCGTAGTACGCGTTGAACGGGAAAGGCCGCGTGATCATCGACTCGGGATACGTCGGCGCGAGCATATTGGGATCGAACAGCGCGCCCTGCACGCGGTCGTTGAGCCGCGAGATGCTGGCCAGCGCGGCCTCGACGCTGATGCCGTCGGTCAGGCTGCAGCCGCTCAGCATCGCGACACCGCCGAGCGTGAGCGAGCGTTGCAGGAAGGCACGCCTTGCCGGTTGCTCGATGCGACGCGAGAGCAGCTTCAGGGCATCCTTGAGGACGGCCTCGCCGTCGACAGTGACGATCGATGAGCGTTTGTTCATGTTCATGATGTTTCCTTCAGCGACCGCGAACCATGGCGACCAGGGTGCGTGGCACGAGTGCCACCATCACCAGGTGCCCCAGGACGAAAGCGACCAGCGCCGCCATCGCGAAGAAGTGCACGCGGCGCGCACCTTCGTAGCCGCCAGCGATCTCGCGCAACAGCGGAAACTGGATCGACTTCCATAGCGCAAGGCCCGACAGCACCAGCACCACCAGATCGAGGACCACGACCAGATACGCGAGCCGCTGCACGCCGTTGTAGTGCCGCGGATCGGCATGCGAGAGGCGGCCACGGACCGCGTCGAGCAGGTCGTGCCAGACCACGGACGCCTCGATGGGCAAGAACTTGCGCGTGAAGCGACCGCTGGCCAGGTTCATGCCGAGGTAGATCAGACCGTTGAAGGCCAGTAGCCACATCCCGGCGAAATGCCACTGCAGGGCTCCGCCGAGCCAGCCACCCATGGTGACCTGGCCGGGAAAGCGGAAGTCGAACACCGGAGACGCGTTGTAGATGCGCCAGCCGCTGCCCACCATGATCACCACGGCGACGACGTTCAGCCAGTGGGTTGCGCGCAGCCATGCCGGATGAATCGACAGCGACGTGGCATGTCGGTTCTGCGACGTGGGCTCGACCAAGGTGTCTATCGAACGAACCGCGTTCATGTGAAGTTCCTCTTGCGTTTGTCGTGTCGAAGGAAGAGTTCTCTCCGGATTCGACTGACATGAATGTCGCTGGAACGACCGGCGCCTGGAATCACTCCGGCGTCGAAGACAGCATTCCGCGGCGAGGAAGAGTGATGCCTGCATCGGCGCCAGCGCCCTTCCGTGGCGCGGAACGGTGAATTCGACTCAGCGCCTCTTCACCAGGCGCGCGGCACCGCCGACAGTCCGTTCAGCCGACCGACTGTTCATGGCCGGCTGCAACCTATCCACCCGGGAGTCCCCATGCCAATTCTCAACGTCAAGCTCTGCACCACGCCGTCGCCCGAGACCACTTCGAGGGTCGCTGCGACCCTCACGGATCTGACCGTCGAGATCCTGAAGAAGAAGCGTGAGCTGACAGCCGTCGCGATCAGCTACGTTGCGCCAACGGAGTGGTTTGTCGCAGGCGCGCCTGTCGGGGATCAGCCATTCAGCACCTTTCACCTCGACATCAAGGTGACGGAGGGCACCAACACGAAGGACGAAAAGGCGCTCTATGTGAGCCGCGTGTTCACGGCCATCGAGAAGATCATCGGACCGGTCGCTCCGGCGAGTTATGTCGTGGTCCACGACGTTCGCGGAGATTCGTGGGGCTACCAAGGTCAGACCCAGGAGCATCGCTACATCCGGGGCAAATTGCTCTGACTGGCTCCGACTCCGGATTCACCTCCGTACCCGAAGGATTTGGTTCCTACAACTCATCGGCCCGCAGACCGATCGACCGACCGAAGCATGTGGCGGATAACCGGGGTTCGGCGATCCAGCCGGCAACTTCCGGAGCACTGCAATGACTTCTTCCACCCTGTCCCACGACGACGTGATCTCTTCCGATCGTGTCGAAGGCACTCACGTCTACAACGCCGCTGGCGACAAGCTCGGCTCGATCGACGACCTCATGATCGATAAGCGCAGCGGACAGGTCCGCTATGCGGTCCTGGAGTTCGGCGGCTTCCTCGGCATCGACACAGACCGGTATCCGATCCCCTGGAACATGCTGAAGTACGACACCAGCAAGGACGGCTACGTCGTGCCGCTGGACAAGTCGCAGCTCGAGAAGGCGCCGAAATACCAGTACCAGGATGTGCCGGCGTACGACACGACCTACGGCAAGCGCGTCAACAGCTACTACGGCATCGACTGGTAGAGACTCTGCCGTACGACTTGCCGGCGGCCGTCAGCGGCGAACGCTTCGAGTTCGCCAGCCCGGCAGGTCGGCTGAGTGTTTACGTGGCGGGCCGAGGCCCGCCTCTGCTGCTGGTGCACAGCATCAACGCGTCTGCATCGGCGGCAGAGATGCGGCCTCTCCACGAGCACTACCGCGCGACCCGTACGGTGTTCTCGATCGATCTGCCGGGCTATGGCTTCTCGGATCGAAGCGATCGGAACTACACGCCCCGCCTGATGACCGATGCCGTGCACGCCGCCACAGAGCAAGTTCGTGCGCGCTTCGGTACGGCGCCCGTCGACGCGCTCGCCCTGTCGCTGTCGTGCGAATACCTGGCGCGCGCTGCTTCGGAAGCGCCTGACCGGTATCGCAGCGTCGCGCTCGTCAGCCCCACCGGCTTCAGGGGGCTGCGGCCCTGGCGCGGCGCTCCTGGCAGCACCCGGGGCAAGCCCTGGTTGTACCGGGCGCTGCGCGGACCGGGTGGGATCTGGGGAGCCGCACTGTTCCGCACGCTGACCAGACCGGGCGTGATCCGCTACTTTTTGGGTCGCACCTGGGGATCGAAGGAGATCGATGAAGCGCTCTGGGCTTACGACGTGCTGACCGCGCGAGCGCCTGGCGCGGAACACGCACCGCTGCACTTTCTCTCTGCGAACCTTTTCAGCGCGGATATCCACACCGTCTACGAGCAACTCGGGATGCCAGTCTGGATGTCGCACGGCGTGCGCGGCGACTTCACCGACTATCGCGGCAAGGGGATCGTGGAGGGCCGCGCGAACTGGCAGTTCAGCGTCTTTCCGACTGGCGCGCTGCCGTACTTCGAGGTGCCGGAAGAGTTCTGCGACGCCTTCGACCGATTCCTCCTTGCCAACTCGCCGGGAGACGTCTTGACCGAGGGTCAGGCCTCGTAGCCTGCCGGCAGGACGATGCGCTGACCCGATTCAAGCAGTTGATCGATCAGCGTCATCCCCATGGCGCCAGACGCGTGGTACGGGTCGAACTCCGGATGGCCGAGACGCACCATCGGGTCGCTCTCCGAGAGCTCCACGAGCGCCATCGACCATTGGGCAAAACGCGGCTGCACGATCTCTTCGAAGAGGAGCACCTGTACATCCTGGTGCCGCGGGTCGACGACGATCCGCTGATAGAGGCGGTTGACGGCGCCGCGCTCTCCCTCCAGCACCTGCAGGTACATCCCCTGGCCCTGGC
>JBDTNU010000115.1:0-9843 GCA_039933535.1 Caldimonas sp.
CTCTTTCGAGAGCTGGGTCAGGTCGGGCGGTACTTCGAGGCCGGTGGTGCGCGTGGTCGTCGAGCGGTAGTCGACCTTTTCGCCGCTCAGCAAATTCTCGATCGACGAGCAACCGGCCAGAGCGGCCAGGCAGGCCATTCCGGCCAGGGCCGCAGCGCGGGAAGTCAGGGAAAAGGTCACTCTGCAAGTCTCCATCGTTGGCGCATGAGTCCGCGCCGGGTTCGTTCGTTCGCCGGCGCGCGCTGCGCAGTCCGTGTCGTTCAAGAAGCGGGGCGACGCCGGGCGTTCAACGCGTTCGCGCGCTCACGACAGGCCGGACTCGCGCATCGCGGCAAGCACGACAGCCTGGCCGGCGTCGCTGAGCGGCACGATGGGCAGACGGATGCCTGGCCCGCAACGACCGATTTGCGCGAGCGCCCATTTCGTCGCCGCAGGACTCGGCTCGACGAACAATGCCTTGTGCAGCGACAGTAGCTGCAGCTGCAATCGCGCCGCCTCGCGCGCGTTGCCCGCGAGCGCCGCGGCGCACAGCGCCTGCATCGCACGCGGCGCGACGTTGGCCGTGACGCTGACGTTGCCGTGCCCACCGAGCAGCATCAGGGCGACAGCCGTGCCGTCGTCGCCCGAGTAGATCGAGAAGCCCTTCGGCGCGCCCTTGATGAGCCAGGCGGCGCGCTCGATGTCGCTGGTTGCGTCCTTGATGCCGACGATGCCTGGCACCTGGGCCAGACGCAGGGTGGTCTCGCCCTGCATGTCGGCGACGGTCCGGCCGGGTACGTTGTAGAGCACCATCGGAATGTCGACCGCTTCGGCGATCGCGCGGAAGTGCCGGTAGATGCCTTCCTGCGACGGCCGGTTGTAGTACGGCACGACCGAGAGCGTGCAATCGGCGCCGACCTTGAGCGCGAAGCGCGACAACTCGATCGCCTCGGCGGTCGAGTTGCCGCCAGCGCCGGCCATGATCGGGATGCGGCCCTTGGCATGCTGGACCGCGACCCGGATCACTTCGCAGTGCTCCTCGACGCTCACGGTCGGGGACTCGCCGGTCGTGCCGACCGCGCCTATGCATTGCGTGCCTTCGGCGATGTGCCAGTCGATGAGACGGCGCAGCGCATCGAAGTCGATGCTGCCGTCTTCGTGCATCGGCGTGACGAGTGCGACGATGCTGCCGGTGATGGGTTTCATGGGATGAGGGTCGCTTAACCGGTCGATTCTAGCGACCCGGCACTCGTACTGGACCGGCTTGCTCCGGCGAGCCGATGGCGGGCCGGCGAAGAGGCGTGTCGCTCGCGCACGGCGACGATGCGCTGCACGAAGCGATCGGGGTCGTCGAGGAAGCCGTCTTCGTATGCCACGATGCGCAGACCCTTCACGACGCCGAGAAGTTCACCGGGCGCGAGCAGAAAGTCGGGCCGGGCCGGACGACCCATGCTTTCGTTGCCGGCGGCAAAGGTTTCGTAGAGGAGAACGCCACCAGAGGCGGTCGCAGCGACGATCGCCGGCAACAGCGGACGCCACAGATAGTTCGTGACCAACACCGCGTCGAAGCTATGGCCATGGAGCGGCCAGGCGTCCCGCTCGATGTCGGCGACGATCGTTTGCGCGCATTCGGCCAAGGCATGCATCGCCGCCGCGTCTCGGTCGATCGCCGTGACCGCGAAGCCTTGGTCGGCGAGCCAGCGCACGTGACGTCCCGAGCCCGCGGCCACGTCGAGAATGCTGCCGCCCGGCGCGATCAGGTGCGCCCAGCGCACCACCCAGGGCGCTGGCGCTGCGGCGGCGTTGCTCATGGCGCAGTCGGCGCTAGAAACAGGCCCACAGGCGGTTGGCCAGATCGACGGCGACCTCGGGCCGCTGATAGGCGGCAAAGCCAAGCACGAGCGCCACCGCTGTCATGGCCCAGATCGCGACGGCGATCCAACGACGATGACGCATCATGCCGGCGCCGGACGAAGCAGCGCCCGCTCCTGGATCGGCAGGTTGATCAGGGCCGCGAACACGCCGAGGGCGACCGCGATCCACCAGACCACGTCATAGCTGCCGGTCATGTCGTAGAGCCGGCCGCCGAGCCAGGCGCCCAGGAAGCTGCCGATCTGGTGGCTGAGAAATACGAAGCCGCCGAGCATCGAAAGGTACCGCACGCCGAAGATGTCGGCGACCAGTCCGGTCGTGAGCGGGACGGTCGAAAGCCAGAGCAGGCCCATCGTCGATGCGAACGCGTAGGCGCTGGCCGGAGAGAGCGGCACCAGGACAAAGGCCACGATCGTCACCGAGCGCAGGATGTAGATCGTCGAGAGCAGGTACTTCTTGGGCAGGCGCGCGCCGAGCGAGCCGGCGATGTAGGTGCCGAAGACGTTGAACAGGCCGACCAGTGCCAGCGCCGTCGTCGCGACGCCGGGTGTCAGCCCATGGTCCTTCAGGTAGCTCGGCAGGTGCACGCCGATGAAGACGACCTGGAAGCCGCACACGAAATAGCCGGCCATGAGCAGTTGGAAGCTGCGTTGGCCGAACGCCTCGCGCGCCGCCGCGCCGATCGTCTGCGTGCCTGCATCGGAAGCCGCCGAATGGGCCGGCTCGCGCAGGCCGAAGGCGAGCGGCATGATGACCAGTGAGGCGAAGGCAAGGATGAACAGCGACTCCTGCCAGCCGACGCCGCCGATCAGCCCGCCTTCGATCGGCACCATCAGGAACTGGCCGATCGATCCGGCCGCGGCGGTCACGCCCATCGCCCAACTGCGCTTGTTAGCTGCGACGTTGCGGCCGATGACGCCGAAGACGATCGCATACGTCGTCCCGGATTGCGCCATGCCGAGGATCAGGCCGGCACCGCCGAGAAAGGCGAGGCCGCTCGTTGCCAGCCCCATCGCAACGAGGCCGAGCGCATAGAGCGCGCTGCCGACGATCAGCACGCGCAGCGCGCCCCAGCGATCGGCCAGCGCGCCGGCGAAGGGACCGGCGAGACCCCAGGCCAGGTTCTGCACCGCGATCGCGAGCGCAAAGGTCTCGCGGCTCCAGCCGCGCGCGATCGTGACCGGTTGCAGCCAGAGGCCGAAGCCGTGCCGGATGCCCATCGACACGGTGACGATCGCGGCGCCGCAAAGCAGCACCTGGGTCATCGAAAGCGGCTTCGGAGCGGCGTGGGTCACGCAGTTGCCTTGCGGCTCACGCGATCGATCAGGTTGTATGACGGCGTGTCGAGCGCCAGGCGCGCCGCGCCGACCAGCTCGTCGAGTTGCGCCGGCGAGGTCGCACTCGCGATCGGCGAGGTGATGCCCGGTCGCGCGATCTGCCAGGCAAGCGCGACCTGGCCTGGCGTCGCGCCGATGGTGTCGGCAACGGTGTCGAGCGCGCCGAGCACCGCGAGCCCGTGTTCGTCGAGGTACTTCTTTGCGCCACCGCCGCGCACGCTCTTGGCGAAGTCGGCCTCGCTTCGGTACTTGCCGGTGAGAAAGCCGCTCGCCAGCGCATAGAAATTGAGCACGCCCAGGTGATGATCGACGCACACCTTCTCGAGCGTGTCTTCGTAGGCGGCGCGCTCGACCAGGTTGTAGAGCGGCTGCAGCGATTCGTAGCGGGGCAGGCCACCTGCCTTGCTCACCGCCAGCGCTTCGGTCAATCGTTCGGCGCTGTAGTTCGAAGCGCCGATCGCCCGCACCTTGCCTTCTTTGATGAGCTCGGCAAAGGCGCCCAGCGATTCCTCGAGCGGCGTCTCGGCATCGTCGTCGTGCGACTGGTAGAGATCGATCACGTCGGTCTTCAGGCGACGCAGCGAAGCTTCGACCGCGCGCCGGATGTAGGCCTTCGACAATCCCTTGTCGGCATCGCCCATCGGCTTGCCGACCTTGGTGGCGAGCACGACGCGGTTGCGCTTGCCGCTTTGCCTGAACCACTTGCCGATGATCGCTTCCGATTCGCCGCCGGCGTGCCCCGGCACCCAGCGTGAATACACGTCGGCGGTGTCGACGAAGTTCATGCCGGCGTCGACCCAGGCATCGAGAAGGCGAAACGACATCGCCTCGTCGATGGTCCAGCCGAACACGTTGCCGCCCAGGCAAAGAGGCGAGACGCGAAGGCCGGAGCGGCCGAGCGCGCGGTACTGCGATTTGTCCATCGCCGGATTGTTGCAGGGCCGTCGCCCGCCTGCAGGGGCCGCCGCAGCGCTGCCTAGAATGCCCCGCCATGGCAAGCAAGGCAGGAAATTACGGCGAGGCGTCGATCCGGGTATTGAAGGGCCTCGAGCCCGTCAAGCAGCGCCCGGGCATGTACACGCGCACCGAAAGTCCGCTCCATGTCGTCCAGGAAGTGATCGACAACGCGGCCGACGAAGCGCTCGCCGGCCAGGCCTCGGCGATCGACGTCACGCTGCACGGCGATGGCTCGGTGAGCGTGGAAGACGATGGCCGCGGCATTCCCTTCGGCCTGCATCCCGAAGAAGGCGTGAGCGTGCTCGAGATCGTCTACGCGCGCCTGCACGCCGGCGGCAAGTTCGACAAGGGCTCGGGCGGCGCCTACAGCTTTTCCGGTGGTCTGCACGGCGTCGGCGTGAGCGTGACCAATGCGCTGGCGAAGCGCCTCGAGGTGACGGTCTGGCGCGCCGGGCAGGTGGCGACGATCACCTTCGCGGGTGGCGACGTGGTCACGCCGCTCGCTGTCCGGAAGGCGGCCGCAGGCGAACGCAAGAGCGGCACCACGGTGCGCGTCTGGCCCGACCCGCGCTACTTCGACAGCATCGAGCTGCCGCGCGCCGAGCTCACGCATCTGCTGCGCAGCAAGGCCGTGCTGATGCCGGGGGTCAAGGTCTCCCTTACCTTCGAGGCGAGCGCCCGTTCCGAAGCGCAGCGACTCGACTGGCTGTACAAGGCCGGCCTCGCCGACTACCTCACGCAGGCGTTGCCGGCGGACCCGTTGATTCCCCTGTTCGAAGGCGCCCATCACGCCGACGGCAAGGAAAGCGAGGACGTGGCCGAAGGCGAGGGCGCGGCCTGGTGCGTCGCCTTCACCGAGGACGGCCATGCGGTGCGCGAGAGCTACGTCAACCTCATTCCCACGGTCGCCGGCGGCACCCACGAGTCGGGGCTGAAGGACGGCCTCTACGGCGCGATCAAGGGCTTCATCGACATGCACGGCCTCTTGCCCAAGGGCGTCAAGCTGATGCCCGACGACGTGTTCTCGCGCGCCAGCTTCGTGCTTTCGGCAAAGGTGCTGGATCCGCAGTTCCAGGGCCAGATCAAGGAGCGGCTGAACAGTCGCGATGCGCTTCGGCTGGTCTCGAACTGCGTCAAGCCCGCGCTCGAGCTCTGGCTCAACCAGCACGTCGACTACGGCAAGAAGCTCGCCGACCTCGTCATCCGCCAGGCGCAGACACGCCAGCGCGCCAGCCAGAAGGTCGAGAAGCGTCGCGGCTCCGGCGTCGCGGTGCTGCCGGGCAAGCTCACCGATTGCGAGAGCCGCGACCTCGCGCTGAACGAAATCTTCCTCGTCGAAGGTGATTCCGCCGGCGGCAGCGCCAAGATGGGCCGCGACAAGGAAACGCAGGCGATCCTGCCCTTGCGCGGCAAGGTGCTCAACGCGTGGGAGGTCGAACGCGACCGCCTGTTCGCCAACAACGAGATCCACGACATCGCGGTCGCCATCGGCGTCGATCCGCATGGCGCCGACGACGAGCCCGATCTCTCCGGCTTGCGCTACGGCAAGGTCTGCATACTTTCAGATGCCGACGTCGACGGCTCGCACATCCAGGTCCTGTTGCTCACGCTGTTCTTCCGCCATTTCCCGAAGCTGATCGAGCGCGGCCACATCCACGTCGCCAAGCCGCCGCTGTTTCGTGTCGACGCGCCGGCGCGAGGTCGCAAGCCCGCGGCCAAGATCTACGCGCTCGACGAAGGCGAGCTCCACGCAATCACGGATCGGCTGAAGAAGGAAGGCGCGCGCGAGAACTCGTGGAGCATCAGCCGATTCAAGGGCCTCGGCGAAATGAATGCCGAGCAGTTGTGGGACACCACGCTCAACCCGGAAACACGGCGCCTCCTGCAGATCGAGTTCGGCAGCGCAGGCGCTGCGGCGACGACGCTCGCCCTGACAAAGCTGATGGGCAAAGGCGAAGCGCAGGCGCGACGCGACCTGATGGAGCTGCACGGCGATGCCGTCGAGGTGGACGTGTGACGGTCGGGTCGTCGCCGTCGTCGGCAGGGGACGAAGCGGCGCAACGCGAGGCGCCGACGATCGTCCGCTCGCGGTCGCGGCCGATCCTGCTCATCGGTCTCGGCGCGCTCGCGACGGCGGCGCTGATGTTGGCGGTGCGACGCGGCGACGACCTCGACTTCGAGGACTGGATCTGGAGCGCCGGCGCCTTTGTCGTCGCGTCCTGGCTGGTTGCACAGTCGGTGGGCTTGCTGCTGCGTCGTGCTGCAGCCGGCCACGCCCTTCGCCTCGATGCCGAGGGCCTGCACCATCCTGGCTGGGCGGTCGTGCCGTGGCGCGCGATCCACGCCTTGCGCTTGCGGCGCCTCGGCGGTGATCGAAGCCTCTGGCACCTCGTGCTCGAGATCGACGCGGCCTGCGTCGCGCCCACTCATGGTGGCTACACGCGCTGGCTGTACGGCCCGATCGAAGGTCTCTGGCGCCGGCGCGGCGCGATCGAGATTCCGCTGATCGCGCTCGATGTCGAGCCTCAGGCCCTGGCGGCAACGGCAGAGCGTTGGCGCGCGCGTCTCGGAGGCCGAACATGAACACGGTACCGCGCGTTCGCCTTCGGCCGACGATGCTGTCGGACCTCGAATTCGTCCAGTCGGTCGAAGACGACGCCGGCAATCGCCCCTTCATCACGTCGTGGGAGCGAATGCAGCACGAAGGCGCGATCCGCTTTCCGGACTTTCGCCATTTCATCGTCGAGGCCGGCGAGCTCTGGCCCTCGGCCGGCTTCGTCATCCTGCAGGGCTGCCGCAACCCGCACGGCTCGGTCGAGCTGAAGCGGCTCGTGCTTCTGCCCAAGGGCCTGGGCTATGGCCGGGCTTGCGTCCGCCTGCTCGTCGAGATGGCTTTTCGCGATCTCGGCGCGCATCGGTTCTGGCTCGACGTCAAGGAGAAGAACGAACGCGCGCTCGCGCTCTATCGCGACGAAGGGTTCGTCGAGGAAGGCCGGCTGCGCGAGAGCGTGCGCAGCGACGCCGGCTACGAATCGTTGATCGTGATGTCGATGCTGCGCGCAGAGCATGAGGCGCGCGTCGAAGCGAATCGCCTCATCGCCGGTGCGGCCTGACGCCGGCGCGAATGCATCACACGAAGGAGAACGCCGTGATCCGCTCGACGATGATGGACGTGCCGCTGTCGCTCAACCACCTGCTCGATCGCGCCGGCGCGCTCTTCCCGACGAAGACGATCGTCTCGCGGCTGCCCGACAAGACATTGCGCACGCACACCTATGGCGAGTACCACCGGAGAACGCGCGCGCTGGCGGCGGCGCTTCAGTCCCGCGGGCTGAAGAAGGGCGATCGCGTCGCCACGCTGTGCTGGAACCATCACGCGCACCTCGAGTGCTACTTCGGCATCCCGGCGGCGGGCGGCGTGATGCATACGCTCAACCTGCGCCTCGCCCCCGACGAGATCGGCTGGATTGCCGACGACGCCAAGGACCGCTTTCTCGTCGTCGACGACATCCTGCTGCCGCTCTACCGGCAGTTCGCCGACAAGCATGCATTCGAGAAGGTCATCGTTTTTCCGTTCTCCGGCACGCCGGTCGACACGTCGGCCGGCTTCGTCGACTACGAGGCGCTTGTCGCGTCGGCCGATGCCGAGGGCTTCGAGTACGCGCCGCACGACGAGAACGATGCCGTCTCGATGTGCTACACCTCGGGCACCACCGGGCGGCCGAAGGGCGTCGTCTATTCGCATCGGTCGACGGTGCTGCATACGCTGGTCGGCTGCATCGGCGACAACTGGCGATTGCAGACGGCCGACGTGCTGCTGCCGGTGACGCCGATGTTCCACGCGAACTGCTGGGGCCTGCCGTACGCCGCGGTGATGATGGGCTCGAAGCTCGTCTTTCCCGGCCCGCACCTGCATCCCGACGATCTGCTCGACCTCATCAAGGCCGAGCCGCCGACGCTGTCGCTCGGCGTGCCGACGATCTGGCTCGGCCTGATCCAGCGCTACGAGCGTGCGCTCGCCGAGGAGCCCGGTCGCTGGCAATTGCCCGCCGGGATGCGGTCGATGGTCGGCGGCGCGGCGGTGCCCGAATCGCTGATCCGCGCCTTCGACCGGCACGGCGTCTGGCTGCTGCAGGGCTGGGGCATGACCGAGACCTCCCCGCTCGCGACGGTGGCGCTCCGGAGCGAAAGCACCGATGCCGATGAGCGCTATCGGCGTGCCGCGATGGCCGGCGTGCCGGTGCCGCTGGTCGACCTGCGCATCCGCGCCGACGACGGCAAGGACGCGCCATGGGACGGCAAGAGCGTCGGCGAGATCCAGGTGCGTGGCCCCTTCATCACCGGCTCGTACCACGGCGTTCCGGTCAGCGAGGAGAAGTTCACCGACGACGGGTGGCTGCGCACCGGCGACGTCGCAGCGATGGACGAGCAGGCCTACGTCCGGATCACCGACCGCACCAAGGACCTGATCAAGTCGGGCGGCGAATGGATCTCGTCGGTCGATCTCGAGAACGCGCTGATGGCGCACCCGGCGATCGCCGAGGCCGCGGTGATCGCGATCCCCGATCCGAAGTGGAGCGAACGGCCGCTCGCCTGCGTCGTCGTCAAGCCGGGACAGGGCGGCGACAACGCACTGCTGACATCAGCGCTCGGCGCGCACCTGCTCGCGCACGGCTTCGCCAGGTGGCAACTGCCCGACCGCTACGAAATGATCGACACCGTGCCGCGCACCTCGACCGGCAAGTTCTGGAAACTCAAATTGCGCGAGCGATTCCCCCGTTAACGTCCTCTCTCCGTGACCCCTGACCTGTTCGATACGCCGCCGCCATCCGGCGATGCGGTTGCCCTCGGCGACTACGCCGAGCGCGCCTACCTCGAGTACGCGCTTTCTGTCGTCAAGGGCCGTGCCCTGCCCGACGTGAGCGATGGGCAAAAGCCCGTGCAGCGCCGGATCCTCTACGCGATGGCGCGCATGGGCCTGCTCTTCACGACGGCCGCGGGGCCGAAGGCGGTGAAGAGCGCGCGCGTCGTCGGCGACGTGCTCGGCCGCTTTCATCCGCACTCCGACCAGGCCGCCTACGAGGCGCTGGTGCGCATGGCGCAGAGCTTCTCGCAGCGCTATCCGCTGGTCGACGGCCAGGGCAACTTCGGCTCGCGCGATGGCGACGGTGCGGCGGCGATGCGCTACACCGAAGCGCGGCTCGCGCCGATCGCACGCCTGCTGCTCGACGAAATCGACGAAGGCACGGTCGACTTCGTTCCCAACTACGACGGCTCGACCGAAGAGCCCCGGCTCTTGCCGGCGCGCCTGCCGTTCGTGTTGCTGAACGGTGCGAGCGGCATCGCGGTTGGGCTCGCCACCGAGATCCCGAGCCACAACCTGCGCGAGGTGGCGGCGGCGTCGATCGCACTGATCAAGGACGACAAGCTCGCGGACGACGAGCTGGCGCGGCTCCTGCCCGGCCCGGACTATCCCGGCGGCGGCCAGATCATCAGTGCGCCCGAGGAGATTCGCGCCGCTTATGCGATCGGCCGCGGCTCGCTCAAGGTACGCGCGCGCTGGAAGATCGAAGACCTGGCGCGCGGCCAGTGGCAGGTGGTCGTCACCGAGCTTCCGCCGGGAACGAGCGCGCAGAAAGTGCTCGAGGAGATCGAGGAGCTCACCAACCCCAAGCTGCGCGCCGGCAAGAAGGCGCTC
>JBDTNU010000116.1:0-9837 GCA_039933535.1 Caldimonas sp.
GGCGGCTCCTGCTTTCCCAAGGACGTGAAGGCGCTGATCGCCACGGCCGAGGGCGCTGGGGTCGAGCTGAAGGTCCTCAAGGCCGTTGAATCTGCCAACGAGCGGCAGAAAGGCGTTCTCGCCAGCAAGGTCGTACGCCGTTTCGGCGACGACCTCCGGGGTCGCAAGTTCGCGATCTGGGGACTCGCCTTCAAGGCCGAGACCGACGACATGCGCGAAGCGCCGAGCCTCGTCCTGATTGCGGAGTTGGTCCGCCGCGGGGCCACGATCGTGGCCTACGATCCGGTCGCCATGCCGGCCGCGCGCCCGTTGCTCAACACCGTGCCGGCGGTCACCTTCGCAAGCAACGCTGCCGAGGCCTTGAACGAGTCGGATGCCTTGCTGATCGTGACCGACTGGAAGGAATTCAAGAGTCCCGACTTCGACGCCATCAAGTCGGGCCTGAAGCAGCCCGTCGTCATCGACGGACGCAATCTATACGAGCCTCGGATGATGCAATCGCTCGGCATCGAGTACATCGGCATCGGCCGGGGCCTGCCGCGTCACGACGACGCCGGATTGCCGATCGCGTCCTCCTGACGGCGCGAGGCGAACAAAGAGTCTTGCGTCCCGCGTGAATCGCATCGAGCTTCCGACCGAAAGCGACCGGCTCATCCGACCCGCCGGTACGGCCAGCCGCGAACCGGCCCGCATTCGCGTTCTCACCTTTTCTTCGCTGTTTCCCAGCGAGGCAAGGGTGCGCCATGGCATCTTCGTCGAGACTCGGCTGGTTCACCTCGTGCGAGACTGTCCGGTCGACGCCCGGGTGATTGCACCCGTCCCCTGGTTCCCGTTCGATGCGCCGGCCTTCGGCGCGTACGCAGCCTTTGCCGCCACGCCGCGCCATGCCGTGCGCGCCCAGGCGATCCAGGTGGCCTACCCGCGGTACCTGATGCTGCCGCGCCTTGGCGTACCCTGGCAGCCACGCGCCATGGCGCTGGCCGCCGTTTCGGACATCGAACGATGGTGTCGCGAGGGCTGGCGCCCGGATCTGATCGACGCTCACTACCTCTATCCGGACGGTGTCGCCGCGGCGATGTTGGCGGAGCGCCTCGACGTCCCCTTTCTGCTTACGGCGCGCGGTACGGACGTCAACGTGCTGGCTCGCCTGCCCGGGCCGGGGAGGCGTATTCGCTGGGCCGCGGCACGGGCGGCAGCCGTGATCACAGTCTCCACGCGGCTGCGCGACGCGCTCGTCGACGCGGGCGTCGATCCGGCCCGGATCGTCGTGTTGCGCAACGGCGTGGACTTGTCGGTTTTCCACCCGGAGGATGCGACGCAGTCGCGGCAGCGCCTGCAATTGCCCCAGGGTCCATTGGCTGCGTGCGTGGGCAACCTCGTGCCCGAGAAGGGCTTTGCGCTCGCCATCGAGATGCTCGTCCATAGTGCCGACCTGCGACTCGTCATCGTCGGTGACGGGCCTTTGCGCAACGAACTGGCGGCCCTCGCGAAGCGAACGGGCGTGGCGGACCGCGTGAAGTTCCTCCCCGCGATGCAGCAGGCACAGCTGCGAAGGGTCTACTCGGCCGCCGACGTGCTCCTGATCACGTCGACCCGCGAGGGTTGGCCCAACGTCGTGCTCGAGAGCCTGGCCTGCGGTACGCCCGTGGCGGCGCTCGATGTCGGCGCCGTCGGCGACATGCTCACCGATCCAGCCATCGGCCGCATCGTCGCGGAGCGCGATGCGCTCCTGCTTTCGCGAGCCGTCCTCGACCTGGTCAAGACGGGAGCGGATCGACTCGACCAGCGGCGGCGTGCGTGCGAGCATGCTGCCGCTTTCGACTGGGCATCGATCTCGCGCGCGCAGTATGAGCTGATGACGCGGGCGGTCGTCTCAGCGGGACCGCGCCGCGTCGGCGAGCTCGACCGCGCCGTCGCAACAGACGCCGCGAAACGCTGAGGTAGCGCCATGTTCTTCGCAGCCGCCTTCACCCTTTTCTGCATCGCGTGCACTGTGCTCGCGTTCACGCGCCATCCCATCTACGGGATCTACTTCTACATCGCCACGACCTACGTCTTCCCGCCTGCGAGATGGTGGGGCTACATCTTTCATGACTTCAGGTGGGCGTTCTTTGCTGCCGCCGTCACGGCCCTTGCCATCGTCCTGAAGCGCGACAAGCTCAAGGCCAAGCCGCTGTGGATCGCGCAAGGCCCCGCCCTGATCCTCGGCCTCTATGCGATCTGGATGTGGCTGGAACTGCCATTGGCGCTCGATACCAACGAGCACATCCGCGGCAGCACCGAGTTCCTCAAGTGCCTGTTCGCGCTGTGGCTCGTGTATCGCGTAGCCGACTCGAAGGATGGCATCAAGAACCTGATGCTCGCCCACGTCCTCGGCTGCGCGTTGCTCGGCATCTATGCGTTGTCGGTCGGTCGAACAGGCGGCCGACTGGATGGCGTGGGAGGCCCTGATCTGGACGACTCCAACACACTCGGGATGTACCTGGCCACCGGGGCGATCTGTGCCATCGGCCTGGCTCTGTCGCATGGCGGCTGGCGTCGCTACGCTGCCGCCGCATCGCTGCCTCTCATCATCAACGGCTTCGTGCTTGCCAACAGCCGCGGTCCCTTTCTGGGGCTGGTGGCGGGCATGCTCGTGCTCGCCTTCTGCATTGCCCGACGCCACCGCCGATTGTTCTGGGCCTTCTGCCTCCTCGGCGTTCTCGGGCTGACGGTGGTGGTGGACAAGGTCTTCGTCGATCGGATGTTCACCATCGAGGATGTGGCCTCCAAGGAGGAGTCTGCCGACCCGAGCGCTCGCTCGCGCGTGGCCATTGCGCAAGCGCAGCTGAGGATGTTCCTCGATCACCCGATGGGAATCGGCTGGCGCGGTACCGCGGTACTCAGTCCGCAGTACCTCGACTCCAGGTGGCTCACGATCGGCGAAGACGGGAACGCTTCGAGGTCGTCGCACAACACCTTCCTGACCGCTCTGACGGAGCAGGGAATCATCGGCGCCTTCATCTACGGCAGCTTGGTGATATGGGTCTTGGCCGCGGTCTTCCGATCTCGGCGCTTCAGCCGCACCGATCGCGATCCGGAGCTCGCAACGCTGATCGCGGCCTTGTGCGCCGCAGTCATGTCCGTCTTGGTCGCGGGAACGTCGGCCGACTACCTGACGAAGGAGGTGCAGTTCTGGCTGTATGCGCTGCTGCTGTCCGGGTTCTGGCTCAGCAGAGGTGAGGAGCCGGAGCGTTTCCCGGTGGCAAGGGCTGCGTCGCCGCGGCCTCTGCCTGTAGCGGCGCAACGAGCGCCATGACGTTCCGACTGCCCCTCTCCATCGTCTCGCCCTTGGGGGCGCGCGGGCGCTTGAGCATCCTCATCTTTCATCGCGTGCTGGCCGAGCCGGACGAGCTCTTTCCGGAAACGCCGGTCGCCACCGAGTTCGAGAGATCCATGCGCTGGGTCAAGGAATGGTTCAACGTGCTGCCCCTGGGCGAGGCCGTCGACATGCTTTTCGCCGGTCGTATCCCATCCCGCGCGCTGTCCATCACTTTCGACGACGGCTACGCCGACAACGAGGAGCTGGCCGCGGTCATCCTGCGGCGCCTCGGCATGCCGGCCACCGTCTTCGTTGCCACCGGATTTCTCGACGGCGGATGCATGTGGAACGACAGGATCATCGAGGCCATCCGCGGCTGCGAAGCGACGCGGCTCGACTTGCAGCCCCTGGGATTGACGTCGCATGAGCTCGATTCGACCGCGGCACGCCGTTCCGCGATCGACACGGTGCTGCATGGCATCAAGCATCTCGACCCGCAACGTCGACTTCAGGTAACCGATGCGATCGTGCAGGCCGCTGGCGGAAAGCCTTCGCCGCAGCTGATGATGCGTACGGAGCAGGTGCGCAACCTCCGCTCGCTGGGCATGGAGGTCGGCGCGCACACCGTCACGCATCCCATCCTCACGCGGCTCGATCCGGCGGCCGCGCACGACGAGATCAGCCGCGGCAAGCGGGAGCTCGAGGCCATCGTCGGCGAGCCGGTACGCCTGTTCGCCTATCCGAACGGCACGCCCGACCGCGACTACGGTCCCGAGCACGCAGCGCAGGTACGCGAGTGCGGATTCAGCGCTGCGGTGTCGACCTCGTGGGGCGCCGCCTCGGTTCACTCCGACCGCTTCCAGCTGCCCCGGTTCACGCCCTGGGATCGCACGCGGCTGCGCTTCGGCGCGCGCATGCTTGCCAACTTCGCCCGGACCGAGCAACTCGCTGCCTGAGCTTCAGCGCGGCCGAAGCCTTCATGACTCAGGCTCTCGCCTCAGCGTTGGAGCCTTATCCGACGTCAGACAGGCGTCCTGACCTCCAGATGCCTTGCGGAAGAGCATTCGATATGCCTCTTGTGCGCCTATCGCATGCCCGACCGCGTTCCAGTGACGATCGATCGGAAAGTGGTCGAACCGGACATGGTCCCGCGTGAAACGGCCTCTGAAGACGGTGTCCAGGTCGCTCACCATGAAACCGAGCTGCCGGGCGCGCTCGAGCAGGTACTCGCGTGCCGCAGGAGCATCCTTGCGCGGGCTCGCCAGGCTCGCGCGGTAGATCGCGTAGCGGTCGGTGTCGACGAGCAGCGCAACGCACCTGGGCGGCAGGCCGAGGCTTGGCGGCAATTCGGCGAGGAACCAATCGGCCACCTTTCTCTGATCCGCGAGCGAGCTGCCGGGTGCGCCGGCGCGCTCGTCTTCGCTGACATCTTGACCAAACACGTTCAAGACCTTGTCCAGCGAGAACTGCAGGTTGATCTGGAAGTAGCGATGGATCGAAAGGTCCGCAAAAAACCGGCGCAGCCTCGATCCGGAGCCTTCTCCCGGGGCCGGTATGTAGTCCAGCGACAGCACGCCGTCGCGCGGCGCGACGAAGTAGGCGCCCTGGCGGCGGATCAGACTTTCCGACAGGTCTCCATCGGTGACGACGTAGACCGCCGCGGCCGGCCTGAACTCGTCACGGGCCTGCCGCGACAGGGCGACGTAGTCGCTGGCCGACATGCCGCTCACACCGAGGCCGTAGACGGACTCGGGCTTGTCGATCATGCGACCGAGCTGACCCTGCAGGCTGTCTGCATAGTCGTTCATCAGCGACTCGACGTAGCTGTCGCCGATGACGACGACCGGATTGCTCTCCTTGCGATAGTCGAAGGGCGAAACGTGCCCGTAGTTGTTGGTCACGCCACGGTGGGCGTTGAGCATCGCCCAGGTGATCGAATAGGCGTACGCGTGGTGTGGGGGCGTGTTCTGCAAGGGCCAGCGCGCGCTGTCGTCGGTGCGGCGCAGGCCCGTCGACACGGGCAGGAACTGCAGGACCAGCCCGAGCAGCGACAGCGCGAGGAAGGCGCCCGCCATGAGCCAGGCCAACCGGACAAGCGAACGGTGCATCGAATTCAGAAGTTGAAGTAGATGAACTCGGAGCTGCCGCGCGATCCATTGATCGCGGCCAGCATGAATATGACCGCGGACAGGGCACCCAGCGAGAGCCAAGCCCACCGCTCGCGAGCGAGGAACCTGAAGCGTGGTCGCCAACCGGCGACCAGCTCCTGGGAGTTCGGACAAAGCCATGCGATCGCGAGCAGCGCGCCGATCCATTCCCATTGGCGCAGTCCACCGAAAGCCTCGAGCGCAGCGAACCGTACACCTGCTCCTTGCGCTGGCCACGCCGATGGCCAGTACGCCTGCCACTCCAGCGGCAGCACGACACCGTTGAAGCGCCACATGCCGCCCAGCACGTGGAGCGCGGATTCAAGGCTCGTCGCCCGGAAGAACACCCATGCCACCACCACGCAGACAAAGGTAAGTGCGACGCCGAGGATGCGCCCCATGGCGCGGCCCGGTCCGGTGCTCGATGCCGTCGGCGATCGCCGCCTGGTGCGCTCTAGCCTCGCCTGCCACAGCTGGTGCACGACCAGGTACAGGCCGTGCAAGCCGCCCCAGATCGCGAAGGTCCAGCCGGCGCCGTGCCACAGGCCGCCCAAGAGCATCGTGAGCATCAGATTGACGTAGCGGCGCGTCGGCCCCTTGCGATTGCCACCGAGCGGGATGTAGAGATAGTCGCGAAGGAATCGCGACAAGGTCATGTGCCAGCGTCGCCAGAAGTCGGAGATGTTGGCGGCCTTGTACGGCGAATTGAAGTTGAGTGGCAGATCGACGTTGAACATCTTCGCCAGGCCGATCGCCATGTCCGAGTAGCCGGAGAAGTCGAAGTACAACTGCAGCGTGTAGGCCAGAACGCCGCCCCAGGCCTCGATCGGCGTGAGCGCATAGCCCTGTCCCGCGTCGAACACCGGTGCGACGAACGGCTGGATGCCGTCGGCCAGCACGACTTTCTTGAAAAGGCCGACGACCAGAAAGGTCGTGCCGATGAGAAAGTTCGTCGTGTTGAAACGATAGGTTTCGCGGCGCGCGAACTGCGGCATCATCTCCGAGTGATGCAGCACCGGGCCGGCGATCAGGTGCGGGAAGAAGGTCACGAACAACACGTACGGAACGAAGCGTGACTCTCGCACCTTGCCGTAGTAGGTGTCGACGAGGAAAGCGATCTGCGTGAAGGTGAAGAACGAGATTCCGATCGGTAGGACGACGTGCAGCAACGGCAGGTCCGCATGCGTGGCCGCGTTGATCGAATTGACCGCGAAGTCGGTGTACTTGAAGTATCCGAGCGTCGCGAGATTGGCCACGAGCGCGACCACCAGGATCAGATGTGCGTGGTCCATCCGGCCCGCCTGGCGGCGGGCGGCGATCGCGTAGCCGGCCGCGAAGTTCAAGCCGACAGAGGACAGCAGCAGGATGACGTAGCGCGGGCTCCAGTAGCCATAGAAGACGATGGAGACCACGGCCAACCAGGCCGCGGCGGCCCTGAACGACCTGGCCCCCGACAGGACGAAGAAACCCGCCAGCGTCGTCGGAAGGAAGAGGAAAAGGAACTCGTAGGAGTTAAAGAGCATTGGCCATCTGCACTACTGCTTTCGGCGTTTCGCCTGGTCCAATTCGGCCAGCCGCCGCTGCAAGGCCGTGGCGTTCGGCACACGCGCCAGACCCTCGTTGAGGATCTCCGTGGCCTTCTTCTTGTCGCCGATATCGACGTAGTAGTCGCTCAGGTAGGCGTACGGCGGCCAGTAGTCGTTCTTCGCATCGATGGCGCGAAGGTATTCGGCCACCCCCGCCGGACCCTGGCCCAGGAGAACGAGGTTCTGCGCCTTCTTGGTGTACATCTCCGGCATCAGCACGAAGTCGGCGGGCGCGCGCGTGATGACGTAGTCGTATTCAGTGATCGCGTCGTTGAGATAGAAACGTCGCGTGATGGGGTCGCGGGAAAGCAGCGTAGCCCGGTTCGTCTTCATCAGGCCGAGGCAGTAGTGGTGCATGTGGATGAAGGTAGGCCCGAAGACACCTTCCCACTCGCGGATCGTCGTCGGGTTGTCGCCGCCGGGAACCGCCCTCCTGAAACCTTGCGTGTAGGTGCAGTACCCCGGGAGCATTGCGATCTCGCGAGCGTCGTAGGCATCGACGCTCCTCGGAAAACCCGGGACGTCCTGCGCCGACGCGCTGCCGAGCACCACGAACCATGCGGTCACCGCGATCGCCGCTGCGCGCAGGCAAGCGCCAATGTCATCGGCCTTCATGCTTGCCTTCTCCCTGACCATGCGTCGACTCGGCGCGATCTTACTGAAGATCGACTCCGTGACGGAAAATCCGGGCGCGAATTCGCACCGGCCGACATGGGTGCCGTGCACAGGTGCCCACTCGCTATCATTTCGGGCGATCGGAGCCGAGGATTCGACGCTATCGTCCGCCGGATTTCTCGACCCATGCAGAGCATCAACATTCCGCCCGACGGCGCGTCCCCACGGCGCGTCCTGATGATCGCTTTCCAGTTCCCGCCTTTCGCCATGTCCAGCGGTGTGCAGCGCACGCTGCGTTTTGTCCAGCACCTGCCAGCCCACGGCTGGCAGCCGCTGGTGCTCAGCGCGCATCCGCGCGCCTACGCATCGACCTCGAACGACTTGCTCAAGGAGATTCCGCCGGGGACGGTGGTCGAACGCGCATTCGCACTCGACGCCGCACGCCATCTGTCCCTCGCAGGGCGATACCCCGGGTTCGTGGCCAGGCCCGATCGCTGGCGCGCCTGGGCGCTTGGCGCCGTGCCCGCCGGGATGCGGCTCATCCGCCGTCATCGGCCCGACGTGATCTGGTCCACCTATCCGATCGCGACTGCGCACCTTGTGGCGTTGCGGCTGCATCGGCTGACGGGGATTCCGCTGGTCGCTGATTTTCGCGACCCCATGGCGCAGGGAGGCTACCCGAGCGATCCCCGCACCTGGCGAGCGTTTCGCGACATCGAGGACGGCCTCGCGCGTGACGCATCGAGGCTCGTGTTCGTCACGCCCAGCGCACGCGCGATGTATCGGGCACGCTTTCATCAACTCGCGGAAGACCGGTTCGCGCTGATCGAAAACGGCTTCGACGAGGCGGCCTTCGTCGCCGCGGAAACCTCACTGGACGAAGCTCCGTTGGTGGATGGCCGGTTCACTCTCTTGCACAGCGGAATCGTGTACCCATCGGAACGCGACCCGTCGGCCCTCTTCGCCGCCTTGGGACGAATGCGCAAGGCGGGCCGGATCGGCGCGGACCGGTTGCGCGTCCGCTTTCGCGCGCCGGTTCATGACGACTTGCTGCGCACCTTGTCGGCGCAACACGAAGTGACCGACCTGGTCGAGATCCTGCCCGCAGTGCCCTACAGGCAAGCGCTGGCCGAGATGCTGAGAGCCGACGGGCTGCTCGTGATGCAGGCCTCGAACTGCAACGAGCAGATTCCCGCCAAGCTGTACGAATACCTGCGCGCGAGCCGCCCGATCCTCGGCCTTGCCGACCCCGTGGGCGACACGGGCAAGACGTTGCTTGCGCAGGGTGTTCATGATGTCGCTCGCCTGGAAGACACCGCGCAGGTCGAAGCGGCGCTCGGCGCCTACCTGGACAGGGTCAGCGCCGGATCGCCGAGGCCTGCGCTTGCAAAACGCCTGTCCTCCATGTCGCGCGATGCCCGTTCCATGGAGCTGGCCGCACTGCTGGAAAGCGTGCGCAACGAGGCGCAGCAGAATCGCAACGGGACCTGACGAATGAGACACGAAGCCATCGGACTGCATGAACTGCCGCTTCTTGCCGCGGACCGGACGCCGGACGCGGTCGCACTGCTGGACGGCGAGCTCGCGCTGAGCTACGGTGAACTGGCCGAGCGGATCGCCGGTTTCGCTCGAGCGCTCTCGGCGTTCGGCATCTGCCGCGGCGAACGCGTCGCGATCTATCTCGACAAGCGGATAGAAACGGTGGTCGCGTCGTTTGCCGCACCTGCCTGCGGCGCCGTGTTCGTGCCGATCAATCCCTTGCTCAAACCGGATCAGGTCGCCTACATCCTGCGCGACTGCAACGTGCGCGCGCTCGTCACGTCCGAAGACCGGCTGCGCTCGCTCGAACCTGTGCTTGCGGCTTGTCCGGACCTCGCGCACGCCATCGTCGTCGGCAAGCCGGCTTCCGCCGATGGCCGTGCAAGCCTTGCGGTCCACGCGTGGGCCGACGCGATGCGTGCCGCGCCTGCGAGCGGGAACAGGATCATCGACAACGACATCGCTGCCATCCTCTACACGTCGGGAAGCACCGGCAAGCCCAAAGGCGTGGTCCTTTCTCACCGCAACATGGTCGCGGGCGCAAAGAGCGTGGCGTCTTACCTCGGCAATCACGATGGCGATGTCCTGCTCGCCGCGCTTCCGCTGTCCTTCGACGCAGGCTTCAGCCAGCTCACGACCGCGTTCCACG
>JBDTNU010000117.1:0-9815 GCA_039933535.1 Caldimonas sp.
GGGTCATGTCGACGACGAGGTCGCGGATCACCGGGAAGCTCGGCAGCGGGCGCAACACGACCGGCTCCTTCAGATCCCACACCCGCGTGATGCAGGCCAGGCCGTTGCGGCCGTTGATGTTGATCGCGTCAGAGCCGCAAACACCCTCGCGGCACGACTTGCGGATCGTCAGCGAGTCGTCCTGCTCCTTGATGCGCAGGATCACGTCCAGCAGCATGCGATCCCCGTCGTTGAGAGGCTCGTCGAAGTCCTGCATGCGGGGACTGCGGTCTTGCTCCGGATTGAAGCGATAGATGGAGAACTTCATGCGCGCCTTTCAAGTGACGCGAGGACTTCGCGAGCGAAGTTCATCCGCGAGCCAGCAACAGGATCCGAATCGTCCAGGCGGCCGAGGCCATGAGCGCCGCGGCGATCAGCGAAAGGGCGGCAACGCGTGCGGCCAGTGGCGCGACATAGTCGAGAGTCACGTCGCGCAGGCCGACCCAGGCGTGCGTCGACAAGGCTGCGACGAACAGGACCGCGGCCATGCCGACGCCCGGACTGGCCACCCAGCTTCGCCAGGCTTCGTACGAACGCGGCGGGTCGACCAGGAAATGCGCGAGCACGACGACCATGAAGCCGAGCATGAAAACCGCGCTCAGGCGCTGCACCAGCCACGCGGACAGGCCGCTGAGAGGCCTCCTCACAGCACGACGCCTGCCGCCAGCAGCGCCACTGCGATGCCAGCGACGTTCACGCTCCAGGCGCTGCGGCGCGCGCTCGCCAGGTGCGAGCCGACGCCGATGTCCATCAGCAGATGCCGCACGCCGGCCAACAGGTGGTGTGACAGCGCCCAGACGAAAAGGATCAGCGCCGCCTTGAACAGGCCTGCGTTGGCGATCAGCGCCAGATGCTCGTACGACTCCGCGCTATCGAGCGACAGGTGCAAGGCGTAGAAGCCGAACGGAATGCCGAGGGCCAGCACGATGCCGGTGATGCGGTGGGTGATCGAAGTGACCGCGCCCACGGGCATCTGAATCTGCGCCAGGCTGAAGAACACCGGTCGTGGCGGGCTGCGCCGGATCATGGCGAGCCTCCCTCACGCAAGCCGAACGCCGCGATGCGCTGACCGGTGGAGTCTGCAGCCGAGTGGTCTGCAGCCACGGCCGGCGGAGGGTAGGTCAGCTGCAGCCCGTCGACACGGGCGAACGACGTGAGCGCGTGCGGCTTGCGGCCGTGCGGGCCGATGATGTCCTCTACGGGCACGCCCCGGACGAGGAGCGCGTCGGCGATCATCGAGCGGTGACATCGCCAGGGCACCGCCTCGGCACACATCAGCGCGCACCGCTTGGCGGGTGCGAGCGCCACGACCCGATCGATGTTTTCGGCAAAGTCTGCGGACTGCATGTAGTCGGCGTAGCCCCTGAACGACGCGTTGTGCCATCCGGTGTTCGGCGAATCGGCACGTGCGTGGCGCAGTCCACCCAAGCCGGGCATGTGCAGGTAATCGATGCCGGCGGCGGGGAGCGACACCGCGAGCGCATCGAGATTGAACTGGGGGTTGTGGCGGGAGCGCGGGATGGTCCGCACATCAATCACCTGGGCGACTTCGTTGGTCCAGAGCAGACCGATGAAGTCCTCGATCGGATGATTCGAATGCCCGATGGTGCAGACCATGACGTCACGCATCGAAGTCCCCCGGATCGGCACCGTGTCTGAGGTGCGCACGTTCTACTCGCCGTGCAGCAGCAACGTGACCAGGACAGACGAGTCCTCGATCGCCCTGAGCGAATGCGGGATTCCCCCTGCAAGGCATTTGAGGCCCCCTGACCGCATGACATCGTGCGTGCTCCCGATCGAGAACTCCACGCTACCTTCGAGGCATTGCACCGTCAGTTCGCCGACGACCCTGTGCTCCGGAATCTCCTTGCCGGCGGGCAAAACCATGCGAAACACCTCGAGATGCCGCGTCTTGTAGAGCGTGGCAGTTCGGGTGGTCGCGATTGCAGCACCGAGCGGTCGAACATCGATCAATTCGCCAGACAGCGCATGGTGGATGGCCATTGGGTTGAAGCTCCTCCGCTCAGTCTGCACCTGTCGCAGAGATGCGTCTGTGCGCTAGCGGACACACGCCGACCCGTGGGGCCGTTTCGCCTCAGCTCCGGTCTCGACTGACGCTCTTCAGCGGGTGTCGGCGAGCAGTGGATGCCTGCCCAAGCGCCGCGGCGAGTGCCGCAGGTCATCGGCCCAGGTTGGGGCCCGAGCGCATCTGCGCTCCTTTCGCAGCAGCACTCTTCTTGCGGAACTCCGCGAACTGCGTATCGGCGAGGACTCCTATCAGGATGACCGACCCCATGACGGCGAAATTCAGGGAGCTTGGGATCCCCAGGAGGTTGACCAGGTTCTGCAAGACCTGAAGCAGGATAGTCCCGAGCACCACACCGACGATTGAGCCTTCACCGCCGCGCAACGAAAAGCCGCCCAGCACGGACGCGGCGATCGCGTAGAGCTCATAGAAGTTGCCATGCGAGGAAGGCGATATCGAGCGCGTGTACATCGCGAAGAAGATGGCGGAGATCGCGGTCAGAACGCCGCAGATCACGTACGACGCCACGATCACGACGTTGGTGCGAACGCCCGAATACCGGGCCGCCTCCTCGTTCTTGCCGACGGCGTACAGGTAGCGCCCGAACACCGAGCGGTGAAGTACGACCCACATCACCGCCGCGACCACGATCAGGGCGATCAACGAATGCGGCACCCCATGAGTCCGGCCGGTCGTGAGCCATTCCAGGTCGGGGAAACTCACGCCGAAGCCGAATCCCGCCGTCCCGTCGGCGGTGTAGTAGCGCGCAACGCCGCGATAGATCAGCAGCCCGCAAAGCGTGACGATGAAGGGCTGCAGATGCAGCTTGGTGATGAGCAGCCCGTGCGCGAGCCCCATCAGGGCGCCGAGCACCAGCATGAGCAGCAGCGCCACCGGCCAGAGAACGTTGTGATTCACGATGAGATCGACGAACAGCACGCCGAGCAGCGCGATGATCGAGCCGACCGACAACTCGATCCCGCCCGTGATGATCACGAACGCCTGCCCGATCGCGAAGATGCCGAACAAGCCGACGAGATTCGCCGTGTTCGCGAGGTTGATCGGCGAGATGAACAGCGGATTGATGATCGCGACGACCGTCCCGACGACAAGGATGAGTATCAGTAGACCGATATCTTTCTTCAGCATCTGCGTGGCCCTCAATTGCCCCGGTCGCCAACGGCGAGACCGAGGACCTTCTGTTCACTGAACTCGGATCGCTCCAGAAAGCCACTGATCGCGCCTTCATGCATGACGGCGATCCGATCGCTCACGCCGATCACTTCCTCCATGTCGCTGGAGATCATCAGGATGGCGACCCCGGAGTCGGCCAGATCGCGCAGCATCCCGTAGATCTCGCTTTTGGCGCCGACATCGACGCCGCGCGTCGGCTCGTCGCAGATGAGCACCCGAGGATTCATGGTCAGCCATTTGGCCAGCACGACCTTCTGCTGGTTGCCACCCGACAACGTTCCGGCATGGACTCTCACGTCCGGCGCACGGATCCCGAGCCTCTGCTTCTGGTGCTCGGCGATCCCGCGCGACTTGGCTTCCTGCACGAGGCCACCCGCCGAGCACTGCGCAAGATTCGGCAGCAGGATGTTTTCGCAGATCGATTCGTCGAGCAGCAGGCCGCAACGCTTGCGGTCCTCCGGCACCAGAAAGACACCGCGCGAAATGGCATCCCGTGGCGTGGCGAAATCGACCGTCTCTCCGTCGAGCGTCAGAGACCCTGCAGTCAGACGATCAATGCCGAAAAGGGCACGGCCGAGTTCGGTGCGACCCGCGCCGATCAGCCCCGCCAGACCCAGAATTTCTCCGCGCCGCAAGGTCAGGGAAATCGGCCGCCCTGGATACGCTTCGGTTCGCGCATCGACGATGTCGAGCACGCCTGCCCCCGGCGGCGCCGCTGGCGGCAGGTAGAGGGCCTTGAGGTCGCGGCCGATCATCATCCGGATCATCGCCGCGTGCGAAATCTCGTCCTTCGCCAATTCGCCCACGACCTTTCCGTCGCGCAGGACGACTACCCTGTCCGCGCACTGGGCCAGCTCGTTCAGGCGATGGGAAATGAAGATGACGCTGACGCCCTTTGACTTCAGGTCGGCGATGACCCGCATCAGTCGATCCGTTTCGGCCAGCGTCAGGCTGGATGTCGGTTCATCCATGATGACAAGGCGCGAGTTCAGCGACAGGGCCTTGGCGATTTCCAGCAGTTGGCGCTGCGCAATCGACAACTCCGAAACGAGCGTGTCTGGCGCAAAGTCCGCACCCAGCGCTTCGAGATAGGGGCGGGTCATGTCATGCAATTTCTTGCGATCGACCAGCTTCAGGATGCCGCCGTAGAGCGGCTCGCGCCCGATGAAGGCGTTTGCCGCCGCATCGAGGTTCTCGAACAGGTTGAGTTCCTGGTGAACGAAGGCGATTCCAGCGTCTATCGCATGGGCCACCGACAACGCGTCGAACTGGGCGTCGTCGACATGAATGACGCCCGATGACGGTGCCACGACTCCGCCAAGGACTTTCATCAGGGTCGACTTGCCGGCGCCGTTTTCGCCGACGAGTCCGATGACTTCGCCAGGGCTAACCTGGAGCGACACCTGGTCGAGCGCCGTCACTCCCGGGTAGGTCTTGGTGATCCCGGCAAGTCGAAGAAAGGGCTCGCTCATCGCACTCTTGCGCTTGCCTGTGTCTGCGCTGCACAAAGCAAAGCCGGCACAGTCGCCTGTACCGGCTTTGTCCTGAAGCGGCTGGCTATTTGCCCAGGATCGCTTTCAGGTTGGCCTCGAACTCGGCGACGTTGGACTTGGTGATGACCTTGGTCGGCACGATGATCAGCTTGTTCGCGGGGATCTTGGACTTGTTGCCCTCGAGATAGGCAGCCATCAGCTTCATGCCCTGATACCCCCACTCGAACGGTTGCTGCACGACCGTTCCGGCAAAGCTGCCGTCCTTGACGGCGCCCAGCGTGATCGGGTCTTCATCGAAGGCGATCACGGTGATCTTGCCGAGCTTGTTGGCGGCCTTCAGCGCCTCGTAGATCTTGGGCGGGTTGTAGGAATAGAACCCGACCATGCAGTTGATCTCCGGCTTGGCCGCGAGCACGTCATCGACATTGCTGCGCGCCTTCGCGAAGTCGACATCGTCGCCGCGTACATCGACCAGTTCGATGCCCTTGCCGCTGACGGCCTGCCTGAATCCGGCGATCCGCTCCTTGGCGTTGTCGGCTCCCAGGAAGCCGACGAAACCCATGCACTTGGCACCCTTGGGCAGCGCCTTCACGGCGATCTCGCCGGCCTGCACGCCTGCCAGGGTGTTCGACGAGCCGAGATAGGCGATGCGATTGCTGTCGGGCGCATCGCTGTCGGTAGTGAACAGGGGCACCTGCTTGGCGATTCGATTGAAGGCATCGATCGATGTCTTCGGATCGACCGACGAAATCATGATGGCATTGGTGCCGGCCGCGACCAGGTCATCCATCAGCGCATTCTGAAGCGCAGCCGTGCCTTGGGCGGGGTACTTGAACTGAAGCTCGTACTTCGGCAACTCGGCCTGCGCCTTCTTGACGCCGGCCTCGGCGAGCTTCCAGAAATCAGAGGACGCGTTGACGACGAAAGCCAGCTTCTTCTTTCCCTGCGCGGCAGCCTGTGTCGCAGTAAACGCCAGCGTCGCGGCGACCGCGAGAGTCGATGCCAGGAAAATGGCTGAGCGATGAAACTTGATCATTCGGTCTCCAAACATTTATCGGTTTGGAGATCGACAACCGAATCTCCAGCGGACGCACGTCGAGGCGAGTCAGTTCGCAAGAGATGCTATGCCAGACATGCCGGGAATTGCAAGCGTACGCCTGTGGCGATTTCGTACGGGGCACCCGGCCGGGATGCGTCAGGCGCTTCTCTGCGCGCGCTACTCGGGCTCGATGCCCGCCGCCTTGATCACGCGGCCCCACTTCTGCGCCTCGACACCCTGGAATTTGGCGAGCTCGTCTGGTGTGGTCGTCCACGGGTCGGAGCCCGTGCTCTCGAAGAAGGTCCTGGCAGCCGCGCTCTTCACGCCGGCGACGAGCAGATCGTGCAGACGGCTGACCACCGGCGCGGGCGTGCCGGCGGGCACATAGGCCGCGAACCAGTAGCCCATGTCGTAGCCCTTGACGCCGGCTTCGTCGAGCGTCGGCACGTCGGGCAGCATCGGGTTGCGCTTGGTGGTCGACACGGCCAGGGCGCGTAGCTTGCCGCCCTTGATCTGCGGCACGCCCGTGGCCGCGTCGGTGATCATGAAATCGATCTGCCCGCCGAGCAGGTCGGTGATCGCGAGCGGGTTGCTCTTGTACGGCACGTGCAGGATGTCGGTCTGCGTGAGCTGCTTGAGCATTTCGCCGGCGACGCGGCTCGACGAGCTTCCACTGCCGAACGAGAGCTTGCCCGGACGCTTCCTCGCGTCGGCGATCAGGTCGGCGGCGGTCTTGTACGACGAGTCGGCTCGAACCACGAGCACCTGCCCGCCGCGGCCGAGGCCGGTGACGGGGACGAAGTCCTTCACCGGGTCGTAGGGAAGCTTCTTGTAGAGATGCTCGTTCGCGGCCTGGGTTGTGTTGGTCGTGATCAGCACCGTGTAGCCATCGGCCGGCGCGTGCGCCACCTGTTGTGCTGCCATCATGCCGCTCGCCCCGGCCCGGTTGTCGATGATGACGGGCTGCTTGGTCTGCTCGGTGATCGATTGGCCGAGTGCTCGTGCGAGCTGATCCGTCGCGCTGCCTGCCGCGAACGGGACCGTGAAGGTGATGGTTTTCGCGGGATACGTCTGCGCTTGCGCGCAGCTCGACCAGCCGGCAAGAGTCAGGGTGACGGCGCTCAGCGCCGAAAGATATTTGAAGTTCATGTTGTCTCCTGGAATTTGTTGGGGTTGTCGACGGACTGCTCCGGAACATCCGGAACCTCGAGATCCAAAAGAGCTGAGCTGAGGGTCTTGCCGTGCGCATCCATCGACAACGATCGCGTCACGCCTCCCCCCAAGGTTCCCTCCATCACGAAATTGAGGGTGCCCAGTTCCGGCAGCTCGAAGCGACTCACAGTGCCCTTGACCAGAAGGCCGAAGTGGGCCTTCACGGCATCGGCGGTGACGTGCTGACGCAAGTGCTCGTAGTGCTCCGCGTCGTAGACGATCACCGAGCTGTTCGACGTGTTGCCCTTGTCGCCGGTGCGCGAGTGGGCGAGCTCTCGAAGCTTCATGCAATCTCCACGGTGTGGATGGACGTACGGACCAAGGCTCGGGGCAGCAGGACGGACTGGACTGCCACGACCTCGCGCGCGTGCCGTGAAACCCCACCCCCGCCGGCCGGGCCGTTGGTGTACAGGGTCTCTACCTCGTTGCCGATGCGCACGGCCTCGCTCATGGATGGCGCGCGCCCTGCGACCCGGAGCCGCACTTCGTAGGGCTCCCCGCCGTTGCCACGAAACCGACTGGCGTAGAGCGAGTCAACGCCGATCAGATCGAACTTCAGCTCGCTGGTCTTGACCTGCGTGAGCTCGAGGCGCTCTCGAACGATCGCGAGGGCCAGCTCTGCGCGGGCCAGTGCCCCGGGCCCTCCGTACGAAATCTGCCCTTCGCCGATGAAGCCGTCGACATAGCCCACCGACACCTTCAGCGTCGGGGTCGGCGCGAGGCCCCTTCCACCCGACACCTTGACTTTCGAAGGACCCAGCTCTTCGATCCGGACGCGGGAGAAGTCGGCAATGACGTCGGGCTGGAGATAGCGGGCGGGATCATGAATCTCGTAGAGCAACTGCTCCTTGCACGTTGCCGCCGAGATCAACCCGCCGCTCCCTTCGACCTTCGTAATCAACAGTTCGCCGTTGGACGCGACCTCTCCGATCGGAAATCCAAGCCGCCCCAGATCCGGGACATCCTTGTAGCCGGGATCCGCAAAGTAGCCGCCTGTGATCTGTCCCGCGCATTCGAGCAGATGGCCGACGACAGTGCCCTGCCCCAGCCGTTGCCAGTCCGTCATCGACCAGCCGAATTCATGAACCAGCGGAGCCATGAACAATGCCGGGTCCGCGGCCCGGCCGGTGACGACGACCTGAGCTCCTGTCGCAAGACCCTCGCAAATGGGACCGACCCCCAGGTAGGCATTGGCGGAGATGATCTGGCCGCGCAGCGAGGCGACGGGAGTCTGCGTCTCCTCGAGGCGATAGTCGCCGCTCAAGACTTCACCGAGGACGTCGTCGCCAATCACGGCCACGACCTTCAAGCCGCGAAGTCCGAGCTCCCTTGCGATCGCCGCAATCCGTTCGGCGGCACCGACAGGGTTGGCAGCGCCCATGTTCGTGACGATCCGGAAGCCCTTCTCCAGCGCCAACGGCAGCACTGCGCGGATACGGGCGTCCAGCAGTGGATCGAAGCCGGCCGCAGGGTCGAAGCGCCTCGCTTGCTGGGCCAGTGCGATGGTCCGCTCCGCCAGGCATTCGAAGACCAGGTAGTCGAGCGCTCCCCGCTGTGCGAGCTCGATCGCAGGTTCTATCCGGTCACCCGAATAGCCAGCGCCCGAGCCGAGGCGGACGGTCTTCATCGCTGTGCCGGTATCGATCGCATCTGTGGACCGGCACGATAGGAAGGACAAGCCGCTGTGACAATTGAAATGATCTGATCGAATCAATAAGATATCGAGATGGACCTGCATCCCCGACAGATCAGGGCGTTCGTGTCCGTCGCGCGGCTGCAAAGCTTCACGGGGGCCGCAACGGCCTTGCATGTTTCTCAGCCGGCGATGACCGTGCTGATCCGAAAGCTCGAAGATGCACTCAAGGTTCGCCTGTTCGACCGCACGAGCAGATCCGTCACGCTCACGAGCGCGGGCGAGGAACTGTTGCCAGCGCTCGAGCGTTACCTGAGCGAACTGGATTCGCTCGTCGCCGACACCCACGACAAGAGCGCGGGCAGGCGCGGCATCGTGAGAATTGCATGTCTGCCCTCCTTCGCGGCGAGCCTTCTACCCGTAGTGATCCGCGAATGCCGGGAGCGTCGACCGCTCTGGAAGTTCATCGTTCGGGACGCAGTGGCCAGTCGCGTGGTCGAACTGGTCAATGGTGTCGACGTTGACCTCGGCATCACGGGAGGAGACGTATCGATGGTGGGACTCGACCTGCTTTTCGAGGGCCATGACCGCCTGTGCCTCGTGCTCCCATCCGATCACAAGCTCGCACGATCCAAGAGGCTCACGATGGACGACATCGTGGAGCTGCCCCTCGTCCTCACGGACCAGGCCACGAGCATCAGGGGTGTCGTGGAGGCCGCATTCCGTGCGCGCGGGGCGACTCCGCACGTCGCATGCGAGACCACCTACATGATGACTGCCGTTGCGATGGTCCAGTCGGGCCTCGGAATGACGATCCTTCCCGGCTCGGCCAGAGAGCCTCGAGGAGTGCCAGGACTGGTCTCGCGGCCCATTCACGATCCTGCGTTCGTGCGGAGAGTGCGACTCATCAAGAAGAGTCGCCGGACGTTGTCCGCAACCTGCCAGGAGTTCGCGAGCAAGTGCATCGCGGCAATGAAGGAACAGCAGAAGGAAGACAGGCGACGGAAATAGATCGACCGGTCGGCAAGGCTCTTCGCGCGCAAGCCCTAGCGCTGCATCGACCGTGTCGGAACTGTGTCGGATCGCTTGCGGAAGGTCACGGGCCGCGCTCCCGTCTTCGATCCTGGCCGGCCCTTGGCGGCGACCGGCAACAGATCGGCGAGCGTGTGCCCGTCGAGG
>JBDTNU010000118.1:0-9786 GCA_039933535.1 Caldimonas sp.
GGCAACAGCGCATGAGCCCACGATGAAGACGCTGATCAGCAACGCGCGCCTGCTCGACCCGCAAACCGGGCGCGACGAGAAAGGCACGGTCGCGATCGCCGAAGGGCGAATCGTCTCCAGCGACGCGAAGCCGCCCGGCGACTTCACGCCCGAGCGCACGATCGACGCCGGCGGCGCCGTGGTCTCACCCGGCCTGGTCGACCTTTGCGCGCGGCTCGGCGAGCCGGGCCACGAGCACGAAGGCATGCTCGAGTCGGAGCTCGCAGCGGCGGTTGCCGGCGGCGTGACCAGCCTCGTCTGCCCGCCCGACACCGACCCGGTCCTCGACGAGCCCGGACTGGTCGAGATGCTCAAGTACCGCGCCAGGAATCTCGACCTCGCGCGGGTCTTTCCACTCGGTGCGCTGACGCGCGGCCTGGCCGGCATCGCCATCACCGAGATGGCCGAGCTGACCGAGGCGGGCTGCGTCGGTTTCTCGCAAGCGGACGTCGCGGTCAAGGACACGCTGGTCCTGCATCGCGCAATGCAGTACGCCGCGACCTTCGGCTACACGGTGTGGCTGCGCCCGAACGACGCCTGGCTCGGCGCGGGGGTTGCCGCCAAGGGTCCGCTCGCCACGCGCATGGGCTTGTCGGGCGTGCCGGTGATCGCCGAGACGATCGCGCTGGCGACGATCTTCGAGCTGGTCCGCGACACCGGCGCGCGCGTCCACCTGAGCCGCCTGAGCAGCGCGGCCGGGGTCGAGCTGGTGCGTCAGGCCAAGGCCGAAGGACTGCCGGTGAGCTGCGACGCCAGCATCCATCAGCTGCACCTGATCGATGTCGACATCGGCTACTTCGATGCGGACATGCGGCTTGTGCCGCCATTGCGCCAGCAACGCGATCGCGACGCCATCCGCGCGGGGCTCGGCGACGGCACGATCGACGCGCTGGTCAGCGATCACACGCCGGTCGCCGAAGACGCCAAGCATCTGCCTTTCGCCGAAGCCGAGCCTGGCGCGACCGGGCTCGAGCTGCTGCTCGGCCTCGCGCTCAAGTGGGGCGAGGCCTCGGGACTCGGCCTGTCACGAACGCTTGCCGCGGTGACGAGCCGGCCCGCCGCGGTGCTCGCCCGCTCCAGCCTGGCCGCGATGGACGCGCCGCGGGGACTGGCGGTCGGCGCGCCTGCGGATCTGTGCGTGTTCGACCCGGGAAGATCGTGGCAGCTCGATACCGCGCTCCTCAGCAGCCGGAGCCGTCACACGCCCTTTGCCGGCAATGAGCTGTTCGGCCAGGTTCGGTGGACGTTTGTCGCGGGTCGCATCGCGCACGAAGCCCACGACACCGGACACGAACGCGCCTAGACCTCGCGCCATCCGGATGCGCCGCCTACGCGCCGTCGCGCGCCTGCTCCGCTGCGTCGTTCACGGGTTGCATGGCCTCTGGATCGCCTTGATCCGCTTTCCGCGGTTCTCGCTGCCTGAGCGGCACGCGGCGATTCGCTGGTGGTCGGCGAAGATGCTGCGCCTGATCGGCATCGAGTTGCGCGTCGAGGGAACGCCGGCGACGGGTGGCAGCCTGCTGACGGCCAACCACGTCTCCTGGCTCGACATCATGGTCGTGCATGCGGTCGTGCCGCAGGCGCGCTTCGTCTCGAAGGCCGACGTGAAGGCCTGGCCGCTCGTCTCGCGCCTGATCGACTCGGCCGGCACGCTCTACCTCGAGCGCGAGCGAAAGCGCGACGCCTTGCGCGTGGTGCACGACATGGCCGAGGCGCTGCGTTCCGGCCAGACCGTCGCCATCTTTCCCGAAGGCACGACCTCGACCGGGCACGGCCTGTTGCCGTTTCACGCCAACCTTCTTCAGGCGGCGATCGCGACAACGACGCCGGTTCAGCCGGTGGCCCTGCGCTTCTCGGATTCGACGCACGAGGTCAGCGAGGCGATGGAGTTCGTCGGCGCCACGACGCTCCTGCAAAGCCTGTGGCAGTCGGCGTGCGGCGACGGCGTCGTTGCCCGGCTCGTGGTCCTGCCGCCGCGGCCGTCGGCGGGCGTCGAACGGCGCGCGCTTGCCGCGCAGTTGCGCGCCGACATCGGTGCCGCGCTCGGGATCGTTCAGCCGCCCGAAGCCTGACGCGCGACGGCTGCCGCTGCGGCCGCTGCGGCTTCGGCGTCGCCCAGGTAGTAGCTGCGGATCGGCTTGAGCTCGGCGTCGAGCTCGTAGACCAGCGGGATGCCGTTCGGGATGTTCAGGCCGACGATGTCGGCGTCGGCAATGCCGTCCAGGTATTTCACGAGGGCGCGCATGCTGTTGCCGTGCGCCGAGACGAGCAGTCGCTCGCCGGCACGGATGGCGGGCGCGAGCGTCGCGTGCCAGAACGGCAGGACCCGCGCGACGGTGTCCTTCAGGCACTCGGTGAGCGGCACGTCGCCGTCGGCCAGGGTGCGGTAGCGCGGATCGGACCGCTCGCTGCGTGGGTCGCCCGGCGTCAAGGCAGGCGGCGGCACGTCGTAGCTGCGCCGCCAGGCGAGCACCTGCGCGTCGCCGTACTTGCGCGCGGTCTCGGCCTTGTCGAGCCCCTGCAGGGCGCCGTAGTGGCGTTCGTTGAGGCGCCACTCGTTGACGACCGGAAGCCAGGTCCGGTCCATCTCGTCGAGCGCGTGCCAGAGCGTCCAGATCGCGCGCTTGAGCACCGAGCTGTAGCAGCGATCGAACTCGTAGCCCTCCTGCTTCAGCAGCCTTCCCGCCGCGCGCGCCTGCTCGACGCCTTTTGGGGTCAGGTCGACATCGGTCCAACCGGTGAAGCGGTTCTCGAGGTTCCAGGTCGATTCACCATGGCGAACGAGGACGAGCTTGTGCATGGCGGGTTGGGAAAAGTGTGGAAGTGCCGACTCGTTGCAAGGCGATGCCGAAGCGGCCTGCGGCGCGAAGAGGCGGAATTCTATAATTCGCGTTTTCTTCGAGCGAGCGCGAACGCGCCTCGGCGGCCTTGAATTTCATTATCGAGAACTGGTATCTCTTTGCCGCTGCCCTTGTCTCGGGCGGCATGCTGGCCTGGCCGATGCTGACGCAAGGCGGCGGAACGGCCCGGGTCTCCGCGGCCGACGCGGTGCATCTCATCAATCGCGAGAAGGGCGTTCTCATCGATGTCAGTGACCCTGCCGAATACGCGGCGGCGCACGCGGTCGGAGCCAGGAGCGTCCCGCTGGCCAGCCTCGAGGCGTCGCGCGACCTGCCGAAGAACAAGTCCTTGCCGCTGGTCGTCGTCTGCCCGACCGGCAGCCGCGCGCCGCGCGCCCTTGCCGTGCTGAAGAAGCTCGGCTTCGAGAACACGCGCGTGCTTGCCGGCGGCCTGGCCGCCTGGCGCGCGGCGAACCTGCCGGTCGAGAAGACCGCGGCGTCGGCATGAGCGCGCCCATGCAAGCCGTCAAGATGTACAGCACGGCGACGTGCCCGTTCTGCATTCGCGCCAAGGCGCTGTTGCGCCAGCGCGGCGTCGAGGCGATCGACGAGATCCGCGTCGACGAGCGTCCGGGCGAGCGCGAGGCGATGATCCGCCTCACCCAGCGCCGCACGGTTCCGCAGATCTTCATCGGCGATACGCACGTCGGCGGCTGCGACGAGCTGATGGCGCTCGACCGCGCCGGTGGTCTCGAGCCGCTGCTTGCCGGCACGCGATAATCGCGGCCCCGGCTGCCTGGCCGGGCGCTTCGCGCCGCGCCACCGCGCTCGCATCCCACCTTCATCCCCAAAGAGTTCCGCATGGCCGACGACATCGCAAACGCCCCCCTGTTCCAGATCCAGCGCCTCTACCTGAAGGACCTGTCGCTCGAACAGCCGAACTCGCCGCAGATCCTGCTCGAACAAGGGCAGCCGCAGGTCGAGATCAACCTGACGCTTGGCGCCGAGATGATCAGCGAGGCGATGTACGAAGTGACCGTGATGGCGACGGTGACGACCCGGATCAACGACAAGACGCTGTTCCTGGTCGAGGCCAAGCAGGGCGGGATCTTCGAGATCCGCAACGTTCCGGACGAGCAGGTGAAGCAGATCCTCGGCATCGCCTGTCCGGGCATCGTCTACCCCTATCTGCGCGCGATCGTCTCCGACGTCTGCACCCGCGCCGGCTTCCCGCCGGTGGTGCTGTCGGAAGTCAACTTCCAGGCGATGTACGAGTCGCAGCAGGCCGAGTTGCAGGCGCAGGCCGCGGCCGTGACCAATGGCTCGGGCGTGACCGGCACGATCAACTGACGACGTCGGCCCGGTCGCGTCGATGAACCTCACGGTGCTCGGCGCAGGGGCCTGGGGCACGGCGCTGGCCGTCCATGCGTCGGCCGCGCATTCGACACGCCTGTGGGCGCGCGACGCCGAGCAGGCGGCGCAGATGCGATCGCTGCGGCGCAACGCGCGCTACCTGCCCGGAATCGCCTTGCCGCCGGCCTTGCAGGTCACCAGCGATTTCAGCGCCGCCGTGCGCCATGCGCGCGATGGCCTGATCGTCGTCGCGACACCGATGGCCGGGCTCGACGAGATGCTGCGCGGCCTGCCTGATGGCATCGATACCGGCGTGCTCTGGCTCTGCAAGGGCTTCCAGGAAGGCACGGCGTGGCTCGGCCACGAGGTGGCGCGTGCTGCCGCGCCGACGGCGCGCGTCGGCGTCCTTTCGGGGCCGAGCTTCGCCATCGAGGTGGCGCGCGGCAAGCCGACCGCGCTGGTCGCGGCGAGCAGTGACGGCGCGTTGCGCGAGGCAGCCGTGCAGGCCTTTCACGCCGCCAACCTGCGCATCTATACCTCGACCGATCCGATCGGCGTCGAAGTGGGCGGCGCGGTCAAGAACGTGCTCGCGATCGCCACCGGCATCGCCGACGGCATGGAGCTCGGCCTCAACGCGCGCGCCGCGCTCATCACGCGCGGCCTTGCCGAGATGACACGCCTGGGCGTCGCCCTAGGCGCCGAAGCGCAGACCTTCATGGGCCTGTCGGGTCTCGGCGATCTGGTCCTCACCACCACCGGCGATCTTTCGCGCAATCGCACGGTCGGCCTGCGCCTGGCCGAAGGCGTGCCGCTGGCGCGCATCCTCGCCGCGCTGGGCCACGTCGCCGAGGGCGTGAGCAGCGCGCCGATGGTGCTGCAGCGCGCCCACGCACGCGGCGTCGAGATGCCGATCGTCGACGCCGTCGTGCAGGTGCTCGACGGTCGCATCTCGGCCGCCCAGGGACTCGAGCAACTGCTCAGCCGCGACGCGCGGGCCGAGGGTTCCTAGCTGCCGCCTTCGTAGCCGTTCTGTCGCCAGGCTTCGAACACGACCACCGCCACGGCATTGCTCAGATTGAGGCTGCGTTGGCCGGCGCGCAGCGGCAGGCGGACCTGTTGCTCCACCGCAATCGCGGCTCGTATGGCAACCGGCAGGCCGGACGTCTCCGAGCCGAACACGAGCCAGTCGTCGCGTGCCCATGCGACATCGGCGAAGCGGGTCGTGCCGTGCGTGGTGAACGCGAACAGGCGTTCCGGCTTCGGCGTTGCGGCAGCAATGAACTCCGGCCATGAGGCGTGCCGACGAACGTCGGCAAACTCGTGATAGTCGAGGCCGGCGCGACGCAGCAAACGATCCTCCATCGAGAACCCGAGCGGCTCGACCAGATGCAGCCGCGCCCCGGTGTTGGCCGCAAGGCGGATGACGTTGCCGGTGTTCGGCGGGATCTCGGGCGCGACCAGGACGATGTTGAACATCGCGTCGCTACTCGTCGCCGGGACGCGGCGTTCGCGCGAAGACCCAGAGCTCGACCCGCGCAGCGCCCGCGGCCTTCAGCACCCGCGCGATCTCGGCCAGCGTGCTTCCGGTGGTCATGACGTCGTCGACGACGGCGATCGTGCGCTCGCGAACTTCGGCAAGCCGCCGCGGCTCGAGCGCGAAGGCGCCGCGCACGTTGCCGGCACGTTGCTCGGGCGGCAGCGCAAGCTGATGTGGCGTGTCGCGAATGCGCAGCAGCAGGCTCGAGTCGGCAGCGCCGCCCAGTCGCCCAGCCGCTCGCCGTGCCAGCTCCCACGCCTGGTTGTAGCCGCGCTCGCGCAGGCGGGCATCGCTCGATGGAACGGGGACGACGAGCGGCGTTGTGGCCCCGGAGTCCCGGTCGGCGCACGCTTCGACGATGGCCTCGGCGAAGACCGGTGCGAGGTCGAGCGCCGCATGGAACTTGAAGGCCGGTATCAATCGATCCCAGGGATACGCATAGTCGACGCGTGCGAACGCCGCATCGAAGGGCGGCGGCGCGGAGAGGCAGGCGCCGCAAACCGAAACGCCCGCGACAACGGGCAGCGCACAGCGCCCGCAGCGCGGCACGACTGTCGCGAATCGAGCCCGGCATTCGGCGCAGACGCGGCCCGTGCCCCAGCCATTGCAGACGGCGCACAGACCCGGCCAGCGCCGCGGCGCTGCGGCGCGCCATCCGCTCGTCGCAAGCATCGGCTCAATATACTGCCCGGCATGAAAGAGGACGAGGTGTGCTGTTGACCGGCCGTCGCCTCGATGCTGTTGCGGTCGAAGCGGCGTTGCGTCGCATGGCGCGGCAGGACGAAGCCCCGTGGCTTCACAGCGAAGTCGCTAGACGCCTTGCCGAACGTTTGGTGCCGATCCGCGCGCAACCTGAGCGCGTGCTCGATTGGTGGGCCGGTCCGGGCGGCGGTGGCCGCGTGCTTCGCGAGCGTTATCCGAAAGCGGAGATCGTTGCGGTCGAGCCCGATGCGGCATGGTTCGCACGCCGAACGCGCGCCCCCCGGCGGCCTTGGTGGTCGCTCGCCAAGGCAAGCGTCAGTGTGGTGCGAACAGTCGCCGACAGCGACGGGACGCTCGGCCGCGCGCAGCTCGTCTGGGCCAACATGGCCTTGCATGGTGTCGTCGATCCGCCGGCGCTCTTCGCGCGCTGGCACGCCCTGCTCGGCGTCGACGGCTTCGTGGCCTTCTCGTGTCTCGGCCCGGGCACCTTGCGCGAGCTGCGCGACCTGTATGCGGCCTTCGGCTGGCCGGCGCCCACGCCAGGCTTCATCGACATGCACGACCTCGGCGACATGCTCGTCGCCGCCGGCTTTGCCGATCCGGTGCTCGATCAGGAAACGCTCGCGCTCAGCTGGCCGAGCGCCGAAGCGCTGCTGCACGAGTTGCGCCAGATCGGCGGCAATGCCGCGCCCGATCGCTTCGCCGGCTTGCGCACGCCGGCGTGGCGCCGCCGCCTTGGCGCCGCGCTCGGCGAGCGTGCCGGCGCTGACGGCAGGATCACGCTCAGCTTCGAGGTCGCTTACGGGCACGGATTCAAGGCTGCGCCACGGCTGCAGGGCGGCGAGGTCGCGGTCTCGCTCGACGACATGCGCGCCATGGTCAGGCGTCCACCCCGCCCACGCTGAAGGCGTGGGCTAAAATCTTGGCTTTTGTCGAGGCGACTCAGCGCAGGATGCCAGCTCTCAGTGTTAACGCCCCGCGCGGCACCGCACCGCCGGCTTCGCTGCCCCGCTTCTCAAGCGTCGGTGAACAGGCCGATGGCTCGGTCCGATGGCTCATGAAGCGCAACTGTTCGGTCGCGCCGCGCCAGCTCATGACGTTCTATTTCAGCCTCTGCCTGCTGGCGCTGGTGATCGGCGTTTTCTTCTGGATGCGCGGCGCCCCGTTCGTTCTTCCCTTCGCCGGTGTCGAGATGGCAGGCGTCGGCACTGCGCTGCTGATCTATGCCCGCCACGCCGCCGATCGCGAAACCATGGTGCTCCGCCCGGGGCGCTTCACGGTCGTGTGCACCTTGGGCCGGCGCACCGAGCAGGTCGAATTCGCGCCCGCCTGGGTGCGCGTCGAGCCCCAGCACGGCGACGGCTCGCTGATCGAACTCTCGGGCGAAGGCCGGCGTACCGCCGTCGGCCGGTTCGTGCGGCCTGAACTGCGCCGGGCGCTGGCCGACGAATTGCGTGCGGCCCTGCGCCGCTCGTGTGGTGTGGCAGCGGCATGACTACGACGACGAAATCCAGGAACGTGGCACACAGATGATGACGATGCGATCTCTTTGGCGTGCGGCGGGCCGGCTCGCCCTGATTCTGGGCACGGCGCTCGCGCTCCCGGTCTGGGCGGTCGGCGACCTCAAGGGCGGACCGGCGGTCAACCAGTACAACCTGCATCCGCCGGCCTCGGCGATTGCCGCGGACCAGCAATGGCTGCACAACTTCATGCTGGTGATCTGCACGGTGATCTTTCTTGCCGTGTTCGGCGTGATGTTCTATTCGATCTTCAAGCACCGCCGCTCGAAGGGGGCGAAGGCCGCCAATTTCCATGAGAGCACGACGGTCGAAATCGCCTGGACCATCGTTCCCTTCGTCATCGTCATCCTGATGGCGCTGCCGGCCACGCGCGTCGTCGTGGCGATGAAGGACACCAGTTCGGCCGACCTCACCGTCAAGGTCACCGGCATCCAGTGGAAGTGGGGCTACGACTACCTGAAGGGCGAAGGCGAGGGGATCGGCTTCGTCTCGACGCTCGACCCGGTTCAGCGCGAGATGTCGAATGCCGGCAAGCCGGAAGGCGACGACTACCTGCTGCGCGTCGACAACCCGCTGGTGGTTCCGGTCGACAAGAAGGTGCGCCTCATCACGACCGCCAACGACGTGATCCACGCCTTCTACGTGCCTTCGCTGGGGGTCCAGGAAACGGCGATCCCCGGCTTCGTTCGCGACGCCTGGTTCCGGGCCAGCGAGACCGGCAGCTTCTACGGCCAGTGCACGCAGCTCTGCGGCAAGGAGCACTCGTACATGCCGATCCACGTCAAGGTGGTTTCGCAGGCGGACTACACAGCCTGGGTCGACGCCAAGAAGAAGGAAGCCGCAGCGAAGGCCGACGATCCGAACAAGGTCTGGGACCTCGCCGCCCTTCAGGCGCGGGGCGAGACGGTTTACACCGCCAACTGCCAGGTCTGCCACCAGCCCAACGGCAAGGGCGGCAACGGCGTGAAGCCGCTCGACGGCTCGCCGACGGTGCTCGACGCCGACAAGACCAAGCAGGTTCATGTCCTCCTCAATGGCCAGAACGCCATGCCGGCGTGGAAGCAGCTGAGCGATACCGAGCTCGCCGCGGTCATCACCTTCACCAAGAACCATTGGTCGAACGCCACCGGCCAGGTGGTGCAGCCGACTGAAGTCGCGGCCCTGCGCAAGTAGCCGCAGTCACAGGACAAATCCATGAGCGCAGTTATCGGACCCGACGGCACGACCCACGGACTCGTCGGCGGCCACGCCCACGACGATCATCACGATCATGACCACGGCGTGCCGCACGGCTGGCGGCGCTGGGTCTATGCGACCAACCACAAGGACATCGGCACGATGTACCTGGTGTTCGCCTTCACGATGTTCATGGTCGGCGGCGTGCTCGCGCTGATGATTCGCGCCGAGCTGTTCCAGCCCGGCCTGCAATTCGTCAATCCGCAGCTCTTCAACCAGCTGACGACGATGCACGGCCTGATCATGGTGTTCGGCGCGATCATGCCGGCGTTCGTCGGCTTCGCGAACTGGATGATCCCGCTGCAGATCGGCGCGGCCGACATGGCGTTCGCGCGCATGAACAACCTGAGCTTCTGGCTGCTCATTCCTGCCGCGATCATGATCGTCAGCTCGTTCTTCATGCCGGGCGGTGCGCCGGCCGCGGGCTGGACGCTCTACGCCCCCTTGACGCTGCAGATGGGCCCGTCGATGGACGCCGGCATCTTCGCCCTTCACATCTTGGGCGCCAGCTCGATCATGGGCTCGATCAACATCATCGTCACCGTGCTCAACATGCGCG
>JBDTNU010000119.1:0-9763 GCA_039933535.1 Caldimonas sp.
AAGTTGGCGATCGCCGCCAGCCCGTAGCTGCCGAAGAAGTTGCGCACCAGGCCGACGTTGAGGCCGGGGCTCAGGCTGATGCCGCTGGCGTTGCCGGACACCTGGGCCTGATCGATGGTGACGAGATTGGTGCCGGTGGTGCCGAAGTTCGTCCCGCCGACGATGATGTTCGAGCTGTTCTTGCCGCCCAGCAAACCTTGCCACTGGAAGCCGAAGTCGGCCGTGTTGCTGCCCGTCACCTCGACGATCATGCTTTCGATGTAGACCTGCGCGCGCCGCTCGTCGAGCTGGTCGATCATGCCGCGCACCTGGCGATAGAGCGGCTCGGGCGCGGTGATGATCAATGAGTTGGTCGACGGGTCGGCCTGGATGAAGCCGCCGGTCGACGGACCCGCGGACGGGTTGATCGGCGACGCCGCAGCGGATGTGGCGTTCGTGCCCGCTGCCCCGGCCGGGTTCACCGCCGTCGGCGTCGTCGTCGAGCTGGCGCCGGACGATGCGCCCCCCGAACCGGCGCTGAAGGCTGCTCGCAGGACCTGCGCGAGCTTGGTCGCGTCGGCGTTCTTCAGATGCACGACCCAGATGTTGCCGCTCACCGCCGAGCCCTGCGGCTGGACGTCGAGCTTGGCGATCAGCGACTTGACGCCGGCCATCTTGCTCGGGTTGGCACTGCGCACGATCAGCGAGTTGCTGCGTGCGTCGATCAGGATCGATGGCGCGGCGGTGCCGCCTACGCCTTGCCCGGGCACGGCGCCGGGTGCGTTGCCGTCGCTCAGACGCTGCAGCAGCGGCTGGATGTCGGAGGCGACCGCATAGCGCAGCGGAATCACCTCGACATCGCCGGCCGTCGGCGTGTCCATCGCGGCGATGATCTTGCCGATCCGCTGCAGGTTGTCGGCGTAGTCGGTGATGACCAGCGTGTTGTTGCTCGGATTGGCGTTGATCGTGTTGTTGGGCGTGATCAGCGGCCGCAGCACCGGCACCAGGTTGTTCGCGTTCTCGTGGTTCAGGCGAAAGATCTGCGTGATGACCTGGTCGCCGCGCCGCGAAACGCTGTCGATCGAGACCGTGCCCGCCTGCAGCTTTGCATCGGCTTCGGGCACGACCTTGAAGATCCCGTTCACTTCGACGACAGTGAAGCCGAGGCCGCGCAGCGCGGCGAGAAAATTGAGATAGGCCTCGTTGGGCGTCAGCGGGTCTTCGCTGTAGAGGGTGATCGAGCCGCGCACGCGCGGGTCGACGATGAATTGCTGACGCAGGATCGCGGCCATCGCCCGGGTCACACCCTCGATGTCCGCGTTGACGAAGTTGAGCGTGACCGCCGCGCCGCGAAAGCGCGGCGCCGGCGCGCCCGCGGCAGTCGGCGCGGGGGTCGCGGCGGGCAGCGGCAGCGAAGCGATCAGCAACGCCGCCGTCATGGCCACGCTGCCGGCCTTTGCGGCGGCTCGTTGGCGCCGGGCGCGAGGAAAAGTCATGGTCATCCGATCGAGATGATCGACCGGGCGCCGTCGCGCCGACCGATGATGTTGAGCAGGTTCGAGAGTGCCGCCTCGTCGACTGCTGCCGAGCGCGCCTCGCCGCGGAACTTGACGCCGCCCGGCCCCCAGGTGCCGCTGCCGGTGAGCTGCAGCGGTCCGTCGAGCGTGGCAAGCGAGAGCAGCATCGCACTGTTCGCACCCGAGCCGCCGGTCAGCGAGACACGATAGCTGCCGAGCGTGTCCAGGGTGGTCAGACGCGAAGACACGGCTTCGAGTTCCAGATCGATCTTGCCATCGAGCCGCCAGCGCCCTTCCACCTGCTCGAGCGAAAAGCCGCGCGAAGCAATGCGCGCCGTGCCGCCGAGCTGCAAGGTGTTCCATGGCGTGCCCAGGCCGCCCAGCCACGCGCTCGGCCATTGCCCGACCGCACCCGCGGCGGGTGGAACCAGGGTCGCCTTGATGCGGCCGAGGCCGGGGCGGATCTGCACGAGCATCGTTCCGTTGATGCAGCAGGCCTGGCGCGCCGCCAGCTCGACGCCGTAGAAGCGAGGCGAGAGAGTCCATTCGAGGCGGCCGGGCAGATAGCTCGCGTCGCGGCTGTCGGCGCCACCGGTCAGTACCGGCACCGCGCTGCCCGACCAGATCGTGCCGCGCGCATCGGCAAGCAGAAGACGCTGGTCGCTTGCCGAGGCGACCGCCTTCGCGAGCCACGCCGCGGGCGCAAAGAACACGAGGCCGGCGAGGACGCCGAACAGCAATCCAGCGACCGCCCAGCGAACCGCTGCGCCACGCTCGACTTCCCAGGCCTGTTCGGCGAGCGTCGATTCGCTCCAGCCGCTGCCGGCGACGGTCGGGCTCCAGAGCTGGCGATTGCGCTTCCTGCGGATCACGAGCCGCCTCCGATGCTGACCGTGATCGAGCCGGTGTAGCCGGTCGCCGCCTTGACCAGTTGCGCTTCCATCGGCCGAGCCCGCGCCGCGCTGCGCGCCTCGCCGAGCCAGGCGCGCAGCGGCTCGGCAGGGATGCCGGTGAAGGTGAGCGTCGCCCGGTCGCCCTGGATCGTCAGCTTGGCCTTTTCGCCGAGCTGCGCACTCGCGGCGCGCAAGGCGTTCGCGGCCTGCTCCGAGGGCACTGGCGACGCAGCACGCAGGGTCTGCATTTCGACCGCGGCGAGCTGCATCTGCTGCATCTGCCTGTCGAGCCTGTCTAGATCGATCGGTGCCTCCTGCAGCGTGCGCAGCGCCGGTTGCAACAGCGTCAGCCAGACGAGGAGAACGCCGACCGCGATCGCCATGATGATGATCAACTGACGCTCGCGCGGAGCGCGCGCCTGCCAGAAGCGGCCGGCCTGCCGGCGCGCGTCGTTGAGCGCGGGCGGCAGGGAGGGGGAGTCGGTGGCCATCGCGTAACGCTCGCTAGGCGGCCGCGCGGGCACGGGTCACGACGATGCGGCCCTCGCTCGCGTCGACCTGGAATCCCGCCGGCCGCAGCACGCCGCGAAACTGCTCGATCTGCGCGTCGCTCCAGCCGGTGGCGGCGAGCGTCAGCTTGCCCGACTCGAAGCGCAGGTTCTCGACCGGCGGCCGTTCGTTCGGCCAGGCCGCGGCGGCGGCCTGGAGCATCGGCTCGAGGTCGCTGTCGCCCGGCTTGCCGGCGAGCGTGCGCAGGGCCTGGGTCTCGCGCAGCATCACCGCGCCCGCATCGCGCTGGATGTCGGCGTCGCTGACGCGAGGGTAGGTGGATTTGACGAGCGCCTGGATCGCGTTGCGCCGGCTCTCGATGGCGTTCTTCTGGTGCCAGGCCCAGAGGTTCAGGCCGACGATCTGCGCCACGACCAGCACCGCGGCGCCGATCCGGACCGGCCGCCACGCCGGGCTCATCACCTGGCGCAGCCAGTCGCGCGCGGCGCGCGCGCCGCGCGTCTTGCGCGCCAGATCGAACTGGCGCAGGTTCCAGAGACTCCGTCCGGCCTGCAACAGGCGCTGCTCGATCGGCATGACCATGACCGGTGCACCCAGCCAGCGCTCGGCGGCGACGGCCGCGTTCGGCGCGGCGGTCCAGCGCGTCGATACCGGTGCCGGATTGGGCACGAGGGCACGGGCCAGGCCGCCATCGAGTCGAACCGTTGCCACGCCGTCGGCATTCGCCCAGGTGATGACGGTGCCGCCGGGTGCCGTCGGGTCACTCGGCGCCGAGACGTGGAAGTGGCCGTTCGGCGGCTCGTCCGGCCAGGCCATCGGCACGACGCGGTCGACGAAGACGCCGCCCTTCTGCAACGCGGCGAGCTCTTCCTTCAGCCAGTTCCTGTCGATCGCCGCAACCCATGCCGGCGCGCCGGCAACGGCCAGCGGCGCCACCGCGAGGTGGACGGACTCGGCATCTTCGAGCAGCGCCTCCTCGATCACGCCGGTGAGTGCGGCGCGCAGACGCGATGCCGGTGCCTTGGGAAGCGTGATGCGATGCCAGGCCACATCGGACTCGCGCACCACGGCGATCACCTGCGAGCGCCGCGGCAGCAGCGCGGCAGCGGCCTCGCCCTGCGCCTCGAGTTCGATGCCATCGGCACTCGTGACGTAGACGTACTCGCGGCGCCGGCCCGGATCGAGGGCAATCTCGCCCGTTGCCCGCGCGCGCAGGCGCTGGTGCTCAGGGAGCTGGATGACGAGGGTCGACATGGGCGAGCGCGAAGGCTACGCGCATTTTAGGTGGCCCGAGAAACGAAAACGTTCGCAATCAAAGACTTACGTTGCTCTGTTGTAGCGTCTTCGCAGTATTGCTGCTCACTTTTCGGGCCCGGTGGAGTCGCGCGCCGAGACCCGCTCGCGCTGCAACACCACGACGTCGATGCCACGCCGCTGCACCAGCGAACGCTGCTCGAGCACGACGTCGCCCAGGCGCAGGCGTCCGCGCACCTCGAAGAAGTTCGAGCCGGTGGCGATCCGGTCGAAGCTGCCCGCCGGCAGGGCCGGTGCGAGCGCCTTCATGTCGGCGCTCGACTTGATCGGAACCCGCTGGCGCGCCTGGACGATGCGTTCCGCCGTGGCGAGGTCCATCCCCGGTACGGCAGCGACCAGGACTTCGCGCGCTGCGGTGTTGACGTTGACGAAGGTTTTCTCGGGCAGGATCACGACGTACGGCTCGAGGGCGCGCAGGCTCTCGCCGTCGATGCCGAGCCAGGACAGCTGGCTTGCCGAGCGTGGCATGAGAGGCGGATTGGCCGGCGCGGTGACCACGGCCGCTGCCGCGCCGCTCGCGTTCGGATCGGGCGGCGCGACCGGCGAGGCGTCGCGCAAGCCGTTGGCGATCTGGGTCGCGACATCGGCCGAGACGCCGACCGTCTCGCACAGACGCTGCAGCGCCGCCATCTCGATCGGGTCGATCCTGCCGCCGGTTGCCACGTCGGCAAGGTTGTAGCGGCCTTGTGCGTCGGTGATCGAGCCGGAGAGAAAGGCATCCGGCGCGTCGTCGGTGTTGTCCTTGTCGGCCGCGAGAAAGGTCGACAGGCGCGCTTCGGCGAGCGGCACCGCCCAGGGCTCGCCGAGATGGTCGGTGCCGCCGTTTCGCGCGTCTTCGCGCAGGATCAGCCTGGCCCAGTCGAGCGCGCCGGCAAGGATCCAGCCCGACTGCGCCCGCGCCCGCTCCGCCGCCTCGACCTGGATCGCGCGCCACTGCTGCCAGATCATCGAGCTGGCCAGCGTCGCGATCAGGGCGACGATGATCATCGCCGTCAGCAGCGCCGCGCCCGCTTGCCTGGTGCGTGACTTTCGAGCGCGCCGGCCATGCGGGAGCGGGTTGGAGTGAAGCGCAGTCATGGCGCGATCAGGATGTCGCGCACCAGGCTGCCGGTCAGGCCGCTGCCCGGTGCAAAGGCGAGGACCAGGCGGACGCCAGAGGGCAGCGCCTGGCGAAACGCCGCGGCCGCACTCGCCGCCGCGGCGCCTGCGGCCGCGGCCCCGGCGGAGGACGCGGTCGTGACGTTGCCGGTCGACTGGCAGTTGGCCCACGCGTTGCCCTGGAAGAAGTAGACCTGCCACTGATCGAGGCCGCCGAGCGCGCGCAACTGGCCGGGCTCGTTGCCCTGGAACTGCTGCGTGCGCAACCAGCTTTCCTGCAAGGCTGTCGTCGTCGTCGCCGCGGGCCCGGCCCAGCGCTGCCACATCGAGTTGCTGGTGTCGGGCCGCAACGACCAGGCGACGACCTGCAGGCCGCCTTCGGTGCGCCGCGTCAGGCGAACGGTCTGGCCGTCGCAGGTGAGCGCGGGAACGGCCGCGCTGTCCTGCAGCGAAGCGAGGTCCTGCTCCCATTGCGAGACGACCGTCTCCAGGCGCAAGGTCTGTTCGAGGTGCGCCTGGTTCACCTCGCGCGCCCGGACGATGCCGTCGACGCCTTGCCAGGCCATCAGCGACATGACGGCCATCACGACCAGTGCCACCAGCACCTCGACCAGCGTGAAGCCGCTGCCTCGCCGCAGGCCCTTCACGTGCGCCCCACGATCGTCGACAGCAGCAGGATCGTCACGCCGTTGTCGTCGAGGATCTGCGCATCGACACGCCGGAAATTCGGGTTCGGCGTGGTCTTGACGACGAGCTTGCCGGCGTAGCTGCGGCCGAGCTGGTCGCAGGTGAAGACGGTCTCGCCGATGTTCGGGAACTGGTGCGCCAGCTTGAGCCCGGTCAGCTGGTTGTCGGCGCACCACTGGGCCGATGTGACCTCGGCGAGTCGCGCGGTGCCGTTCGTCAAGGACCCCGCCGCCTTGATGCCGGCGCCGAGCGTGATGGCGACGATGGCGAGCGCCACCAGCACCTCGATCAAGGTGAAGCCCAGGGCGTCCCGACCTGTCACTGCGGCGCGGCGATGCCGTCGCTGACGACGAAGGGGCCTATGCCGTCGGTCGCCAGCGTCAGACGCTGGTCCTGCAGACGCAGCACGATCCGCTGCTCGCCGATCAATGGCTCCGGGCCGAGCACGACGGCCCGCGCGCCGATCACTTGCGCCGCCGTGCCAGGGTCGAGCCAGTGGGTCGGCAGCGGGTCGATCGTGGAGAGTCCGACGAAGCGAAAGCCCGCGCCATCGGCCTGTTGCTCGAGCGGCTCCCAGCGCGCGCCGACGCCCGACGCGCGCGCCTCGGCACGCGCAGACTCGAGCAGCGCCGCGAGCCGCGCTGCTTCCTGCTCGAGCCTCGACGCGGTCGGGTCGCGAAGGGCCAGGCTCGCCACGGCGGTCGCGATCGCGATCATCGCGACCACGACGATCAGCTCGATCAGCGTGAAGCCGCGCTCGGTGCGGGCGCGGGCGGGCGCTGGCTCACTGCCAGTTGCCGATGTCCGCATTTCTGCCTTCGCCGCCGACCACCCCGTCGGCACCGAAGCTGTACACATCGATCTCGCCCTTCAATCCCGGGTTGGCGAACTGGTACGGATGGCCCCAGGGGTCGCCGGGAAGCTTGTCGAGATAGGGCCGCCAGTTCGGCGGGATCACGCCCGCCGTCGGCTTGGCGACAAGCGCCTGCAGGCCCTGCTCGCCGCTCGGATAGCGCAGGTTGTCGAGCTTGTAGAGCTTGAGCGCCTGCATCAGGTTGTTGACATCGGTGCGTGCGGCAGTGACGCGTGCGTCGTCGGCGCGGTCGAGCATGTTCGGGACGATCAGCGCTGCCAGCACGCCGATGATGACGAGCACGACCATCAGCTCGATCAGGGTGAAGCCGCGGCTTTTGCGCAGCCCTTCTATCGTCAATCGCATCGTGGAGTTCTACCGGTCGGCTGCCTCGGTGGCGAGGGGGCTCGATCATAATCGCCGCATGTTCGCCCGCCTGTCAGCATTCGTGATCTGGTCGCTCGTTGCGGCCAGCACGGTGTTCTGGGCGCTTCGCTTCGGCGTGTCGGTACCGCAAGCACCGGCCTATGCCGTGCCGATCGACCGGCCGGCGCCGCCGCGCGGCGACCTCGCCCGGCTGTTCGGCGCCGCCCCGGTGATCGCCATGGTCGAAGAAGCCCGGCCGGAAGCGCCATCGCGGTTTCGCCTGGTCGGCGTCATGGCGCCGAAATCGAGTACGGCGCAAGGGACCGGCGCCTATGGCCTGGCCCTGATCGCCGTCGACGGCAAACCGCCGCGGGCCTTTGCGGTCGGCGCCAAGCTCGACAGCGACCTCGTCCTTCAGTCGGTCGGCTTGCGCACCGCATCGCTCGGCCCGGCCCAGGGGGTGCGCAGCGTCTTGCTCGAGTTGCCGGCGCTGCCGCCGCCCGCGACGGGCGTCCTGCCGGTACCCGGCGCGCCCGCCACCGCGCAGCCTGCGGTCGTGATCCCGGCGATGCGGCCGAATGGCGGTCCGGTGCCCGGCGCGCCGCCACCGCTCATGGCGCCTGGCATCGGCTCGTCGCCAGCGATGCAGCCGCAGACGCCGGTCCCCGGTTCCGCGAATCAGCTCCCGCCCAACCCGAACCTTCCGTCGCCCGACAACTTCCGTTCGCAGTAGTCGCGGCGCCTGCTACTGCAGGAACAGCCGGTACGCGGGATTGCCGGTTTCGTCGGCGCAGGGGTAGGCCAGCGTTTCCAGGAAGTCACCGAACGCCTTTTCGTCGACGGGCGGGACCTGGATGCCGACCAGGATCCGGCCGTAGTCGGCGCCCTGGTTGCGGTAGTGGAACAAGCTGATGTTCCAGCCCACCGGCATGCTCGAGAGAAAGCGCATCAAGGCGCCGGGCCGCTCTGGGAAGACGAAGCGGTAGAGCCGCTCGTCGTGCGCCAGGCCGGTGCGCCCGCCGACCATGTGGCGCAGATGCTCCTTGGCCAGCTCGTCGCCGGTGAGATCGAGCGCGGCGAAACCGTGGCTCGCGAAATGACGCGCCAATTTCGCAGATTCGGCCCGGTCCACTGTTGCGATGCCGACGAAGACGTGAGCGACGTCCGCATCGGAGATCCGGTAGTTGAATTCGGTCACTGCGCGCGGGCCGATGAGCTTGCAAAAGCGGCGAAAGCTGCCGCGTTCTTCCGGGATGGTCACCGCGAACAGGGCTTCGCGTTCCTCGCCGACCTCGGCCCGCTCGGCGACGAAGCGCAGGCGATCGAAGTTCATGTTCGCGCCACAGGTGATCGCGACGTAGGTCTCGCCCGTCGTATGCCGCTGCTGCACGTATTGCTTGATCGCCGCGACGCCGAGCGCACCGGCCGGCTCGAGGATGCTGCGGGTGTCCTCGAACACGTCCTTGATCGCGGCGCAGGCAGCGTCGGTGTCGACGACGATCCAGTCGTCGACCAGCCGGCGGGCGAGGCGAAACGTTTCCACGCCGACCTTCTTCACCGCCGTACCGTCCGAGAACAGCCCGACGTCCGCGAGCTCGACGCGGCGCCCGGCGCGCACCGAGCGCAGCATCGCATCGGAGTCATTCATCTGCACGCCGACGATCCGGATCTCGGGACGCACCGCTTTGACATACGCAGCGATGCCCGAGACCAGGCCGCCGCCGCCGATCGCGACGAAGATCGCGTCGATCGGGCCCTGATGCTGGCGCAGGATCTCCATCGCGATCGTGCCCTGGCCGGCGATCACGTCGGGGTCGTCGAAGGGGTGGACGAAGCTGAGTCCGCGCTCGATTTCGAGCTCGAGCGCGTGGGCGTGCGCGTCGGAATAGCTGTCGCCGCGCAGCACGACTTCGGCGCCGAGCGCGCGCACCGCGGCGATCTTGAGCGAGGGCGTTGTCGTCGGCATCACGACGAGCGCCTTGCAGCCGAGCTTCTTCGCTGCGAGGGCGACGCCTTGCGCGTGATTGCCGGCGGACGCGCAGATCACGCCTCGCGCCAGCGCCTCGGCGGGCAGATGCGCCATCTTGTTGTAGGCGCCGCGCAGCTTGAAGCTGAACACGGGCTGAGTGTCTTCGCGCTTGAACAGGACACGATTGCCCAGGCGCGCCGACAAGCGCGGCGCGGCGTCGAGCGCCGACTCGATCGCGACGTCGTACACGGGCGCCGTCAGGATCTTCTGCAGGTAGCCGGCGAGGGGCAGCGTGCGGCGCGAAGGCGCCTTCTTTGGCGCGGGCTTGCGGGCGGGGGTCGCCATGCCTTTCGATGTCTCCTGCGGCTGACGATTGCGGCGCGGCATCATACGCGGCGGCACTGCCGGCAACGTGCCGCGCTGACTCAAGAAAAAAGCCCAAGGCATTGCTGCCCTGGGCTGAATCCACCAATGGAGGAGGTGGAGGAGACAATCGCTGCGGTGATCCGAACGAGTTCTTCTGACCGCGTGAAATCGAGTGTAGGGTCTTTTTTGTTGCAGTGCAATATCGCACTCG
>JBDTNU010000120.1:0-9652 GCA_039933535.1 Caldimonas sp.
GCAGGCAGCGCAGCTGCTGCAGCGGCGACTGCACCGAGAGGTAGGGATAGACGAGCACGTGGTGGATGCTGCGCGAGAGGAACTCCTCGGTCTTCGCTTCGCCGTAGGCCTGCTTCAGCAGCGCCTCGTACTCGAGCGTGTCGGGGTCCTGCGGGCGCAGGCCCATGTAGGCCTTGAGGATGCCGTGGCCGCGCGGGAAGTTGATGGTCTGCACGCCGTCCCACTGCTCGAAGCTCGAGGCGAAGGTGGAGAGGTAGTGGTAGTGCAGCGGCGCCGCGCCTTCCTTTTCCTTGATGCGCTTCTCGACCCGGCCGGCGGCGATGCCGGTCGACTGGTGCGTGACCGAGGGGTGCAGCGCGTCGAGCTGGTTCTCCATGAAGAACTTCCAGTTCGACTGCTGGACCATGCGGTGGCAGAAGGGCACGACCTCCACCTCGCCGAGCGGCGAGCGGTCGCACATGTCGTCGAAGGCGATCTTCGCGTCGCCCAGGAACTCTTCGAGTGAAGGTCCTTCAGCGGCGAGGCTGGCGAACACGAAGCCGCGATAGCTGTCGACGCGCGCCGCGCGCTTGACGTTGCAGTCGGGGTTCGACTTGTTCATCGCCGTGCCCTCGTAGCCGCGCGCCAGCGGAATGGCGCGCACCTTGCCGTCGAGGTGAAAGCTCCAGGCGTGGTACGAGCACACGAAGGCGCCGCCGGTGTTGCCCTTGAGGTTGCCCACGAGCTGCACGCCGCGGTGCGGGCAGCGGTTGTGCAGCACGTTGAACGATTTGCCGTCGGCGCCGCGCACCATGATCATCGGCTGGCGGCCGATGGTCACGGCGTAGTAGTCGCCAGGGTTCGGGATCTGCGACTCGTGCCCGCAGTAGACCCAGACCTTCTCGAAGATGTTCTCCATCTCCGAGTCGAAGATCTGCTGGTCGGTGTAGACGGACTTGTGGACGCGGTCGGGTTGGACTAAGGAAGTTGTGTTCATGACGGATTGGGAGGCTCGGAGGATCCGGTGCAAGTGTGCACAAAGTGGCGGCGACCCGCCCCTAGGAATGGCCGGTCGCGAGTTGGATACCCTCCATGCGGAGCGCGATATCTTCAGGCCGCATCCAGGGTGCCTGCGGATAGCGAGGATCCAGGGGAGGCGCCCGCCGCAGCACGTCGCGCGCTTCGTCCAGATGCCCCTGATATGCGAGGGCGGCCGCCATCACCGCGTGAAAGTTGTTGAAATAAGGCCGCAGACGACCGACCTGGCGCAGGTTCTCGACGGCTGCGGCGAACTGTCCCGCGAAGAACTGGATGAGCCCGATCCAGAGGATCCAGAGCGAGGTCAAGGGATCCTGCGGGCTCAGGCGCATCGCCTGTCGCAACCGATCCAGCGCTTCGTGGCGATACCCCCCGAACCCCAGGACGCAGCCGAGCATGCCGATCCCGAACGACCCGTTCGGATTGAGCGCTACCGCCTTGCGGGCTTCGGCGATCGCCGCCTCCCAGTCGCTGCCCCACATCCTCATGTGCGCCAGGACGGCGTGCCCCATGGCGTCCTTGTCGTCCAGCGAGACGGCGAGCAGTGCTTCTTCCAGCGGGGTGGCCTGCACCTCCGAGAAAGGACGCGACGAGTAGTGCCAGATCTCCCATTGCAGGGCCAGTGCATAGCCGTAGTGTCCGGGCGCGAACTTCGGATCGAGCGCGATGGCTCGGTGGAAGAATGTTCGCGCAGCCTCGTTCTCGTCCGAGCCGTGGTTGTAGAAGTGCCACAGTCCTCGCTGGTAGGCCTCCCACGCATCCAGCCGTTCCGGCGGCTTGCGCAAGACCCGCTGCTGCTCGGCATCGGCCAATGCGGGCTCGATGACACCCGCGACACTCGTCGCGATCTCGTCCTGCACGGCGAAGATATCGCTGAGGTCGCGGTCGTAGCGCTCGGCCCAGACATGGACGCCAGAGGTCGTATCGATCAACTGGGTGGTGACGCGCAGCCGATTGCCGGCGCGGCGCACGCTGCCTTCCAGCGCGTAGCGGACGCCGAGGTCGCGGCCGACATGGCGGACATCCACTGCCCGGTCCCGGTAGGCGAATGCCGAATTGCGCGCGATCACGAACAGCGAACGGACGCAGGAAAGCGCCGTGGTGATGTCCTCGACCAGGCCATCGGCGAAATAGACCTGATCGGGATCGTCGCTCATGTTCTGGAACGGCAGCACCACGAGCGACGGTTTGTCCGGCAGCGCCAGCACCGGCAGGGCCGGGCCGGACGGTGCATCGCGAGCGACGACGACATCGACCGACAAGACATAGCCGCGCCTGGGCACGGTCTTGAGAATCCGCTGCGCATCGTCGCCGATGGCGCGGCGAATGTCGCGGACACATTGCGTCATGCTGTCGTCGGTGACCGCGACACCGGACCAGATCGCCCTATTGATCGTTTCGCGGTCGAGCAAACGTCCGGCGTTTTCTGCGAAAAGACGCAGCATGTCGAAGGATTGGCGCCTTAGCGGAAGCTCCTCGCCGTTCACGTTGAGCAGCGACCCACGCCCTATGTCCAGAACGAAGCCCGCAAAGCGATAGGTGGCCACGGCGAGCGCATTCTCCATGGTGTTCCCCCGGCAGTACCGGTCGTCCAAGGCCGCCATCGAAGCCGGATTTTGCCCACTCCGCCACTCGGCGATCCAGCGAAATTTCGTCCGATTTTCACCCGGATTTCAGGCGTGCAGGCGCGGGCCATGGCAAGGTCCGGCCACGATCAGCAAACGATGTGGGAGACACGCCGTGGCGACAGTTCGCGCGCGCTCCTCCCGGGGCGTTGAAACCGACAGCGAAAGGATGAAACCTATGCGCACATTGCTCGTGGCCTCAGTCGTCTTGGCTCTCGCCACGCCGGCGCTCGCCGATGATTCGGCAAAACTGCCTGGCGTCTGGAAAATGACTTCCTGGACGCGGCATGAAACAGCTACGGGCAAGGACGCCAAGTTGTTCGGAGAGCATCCCGGCGGCTATCTCGTCTACACCCGAGGTGGCTATTTCATCTGGACCGGGTTCAAGGACGAGCGCCCGAAGCCGGCAGCCGCCGAGCCCACCGATGCCGAGCGGATTGCCCTGTTCAAGACCATGTACGCCTACAACGGCACTTACAAGGTCGAGGGGGGCAAGATCGTCGACAGCGTTGCAGGGGCATGGAACGAGAACTGGGTCGGCACGAAATTCACCATCGACAAGTACGAAGTCTCTGGCAATACGTTGACCATGGTATCGGCGCCATTCAAGGCAACCGTGGATGGGGCTGAAATGGTCGTCACGACTACTTTGGAGCGGGTTGAATAGCTTTCCAATGCCGGATGCCGCGCGCCAGGCGGCGATCGCGGAGGTGGGGCGCAGGGCGACTGCCGGGCGCTGATCGGCATCGATCGTTTCCCCTTAACGCAACCGTCATGAGCGGCGGCGACACTGCGTGGTTGTCCAGACCACGCATTCGGGGAGCCCGACGATGAACCGATGGATCGCTCTTGCTCGCGGCACTGCCGCGGCGTCGCTGTTTGCCCTGAGCGCCGCCGCGTTCGCGCAGACGGCCATCTGCTACAACTGCCCGCCCGAATGGGCCGACTGGGGAACGCAGCTCGCGGCGATCAAGCAGAAGACGGGCGTCACCGTCCCGCCCGACAACAAGAACTCGGGCCAGTCGCTCGCCCAGCTCATCGCCGAAAAGGCCGCACCCGTCGCCGACATCACCTACGTCGGCATCACCTTCGGCATCCAGGCCAAGAAGGACGGCGTGGTGCAGGCCTACAAGCCGGCGTTCTGGAACGACATTCCCGATGGCCTGAAGGACCCCGAGGGCTACTGGTTCACGGTGCACTCGGGCACGCTCGGCTTCATGGTCAACGTCGACGCGCTCAAGGGCAAGCCGGTGCCGCGCTCGTGGGCCGACCTGCTCAAGCCCGAGTACAAGGGCCTCGTCGGCTACCTCGATCCGGCTTCGGCCTTCGTCGGCTACGTCGGCGCGGTGGCGATCAACAACGCACGCGGCGGCACGCTCGACAACTTCACGCCGGCCATCGAGTACTTCAAGGCGCTGAAGAAGAACGAGCCGATCGTGCCCAAGCAGACCTCGTATGCGCGCGTGCTCTCGGGCGAGATCCCGATCCTGCTCGACTACGACTTCAACGCCTATCGCGCGAAGTACAAGGACAAGGCCAACGTCGAGTTCGTCATCCCCGCCGAGGGCACGGCCGTCGTGCCGTACGTGATGAGCCTCGTCGCGCGCGCGCCCGACGCCGAGAACGGCAAGAAGGCGCTCGACTTCATCATGTCGAACGAGGGCCAGGCGATCTGGGCCAACGCCTTCCTGCGCCCGGTGCGCGCCGCCGGCATGTCGAAGGAAGCGCAGGCGCGCTTCCTTCCGGCGACCGAATACGCGCGGGCCAAGACCGTCGACTACGCGAAGATGGCCGACGTCCAGAAAGCCTTCTCCGAACGGTACCTGCGCGAAGTGCAGTGAGATGGCTCGCCACGGCGTGCGCGGCGCCGGCGGCGGCCGTGTTCGCCGCGTTCTGGCTGCTGCCGATGGCGCGCCTGGCGCTGCTGCCGGGAACGCATGGCGCGGCGACCTACTTCGCCGTCGTCACCGAGCCGCGCTACTTCGCCAGCCTGGTGCAGACGACGATCCTCTCGGCGGCGGTGACGTTGGTCTCGCTCTTTCTCGCCGCCGCCGTCGGCCTGCATCTGGGGCGACGTGAGTTCCGTGGCAAGCGGCTGCTGATCTCGACGCTGACGATGCCGCTCGCCTTTCCCGGCGTCATCGTCGGTTTCTTCGTCATCCTCATCGGCGGCCGGCAAGGCCCGATCGCCACCTGGAGCGAGGCGCTCACCGGCACGCGCATCACCTTCGCCTACGGCGTCGCCGGCCTCTTCATCGCCTACGTCTACTTCTCGCTGCCGCGCGCCATCGTCGCCTTCGCCGCTGCCGCCGAGGCGATGGGCGAAGAGCTCGAGGACGCGGCGCGCTCGCTCGGGGCGCGGCCCGCGGCGATCGCCCGCGACGTCTGGCTGCCGGCGCTGACGCCCACTGCGCTGGCCTGCGGCGCCATGCTGTTCGCGACGGCGATGGGCGCCTTCGGCACGGCGTTCACGCTGTCGAGCCGCTACGAGGTGCTGCCGATCACGATCTACAACGAGTTCACCAACTACGCCAACTTCGCGACCGCCGCGTCGCTGTCGATCGCGCTCGGCTTCATCACGTGGCTGGTCCTGTTCCTGGCGCGGCGCTGGTCGCCGCCGGTGGCGGCCGGGGCTTGAATGGCCGCTTCGTCGTTGCGGCGGCCTTCGCCGGCCCTCTTCGCGGTCACCGTGGTGGTGACGGTCTTCACCGTCGCGCCGATGCTCGTCTCGGTGACGGCCGGCCTGGTCGAGAACTACTCGGCCGGCCTGGCCAGCGGCCTCACGACGCGCTGGCTGACTCAGGTCTGGTCGCTCTACGGCCCGACGGCGTGGCATTCGATCGCCATCGCCGTGGCCTGCGTCGCGGCCACGCTCATCGTCGGCGTGCCCTGCGCCTATGCGCTGGCGCGCAGCACCTCGCGCGTGGCGCGCGTGTTCGAGGAGCTGCTGACGCTGCCGATCGCCGTGCCCGGGCTGGCGACCGCGCTCGCCCTGATCCTCGTCTACGGCGAATGGCGCGGCTTTCGCCAGAGCTACGCCTTCATCTTCGTCGGCCACGTCGTCTTCACGATGCCGTTCATGGTGCGCACCGTCGCCGCCGCGCTCGCCAGCGACGAGCTCGTCGCGTTGGAAGAGGCGGCCCGCTCGCTCGGCGCGAGCTTCGCGCAGCGCTTTCTCGGCATCCTCGTGCCGGCCGTCGCGCCGAGCATCGTCGCCGCGAGCTTGATGGTCTTCACGCTCTCGATCGGCGAGTTCAACCTGACGTGGATGCTGCACACGCCGCTCACGCGCACGCTGCCGGTCGGCCTGGCCGACAGCTACGCGTCGATGCGCCTCGAAGTCGGCTCGGCCTACACGCTCGTCTTCTTCGCCGTCGTCCTGCCTTCGCTGTGGGCGATGCAGACCTTCGCCGGCTGGCTCGGCCCGGGGCGTCGTCGTCCCGGTGCAGCGACATGAGCCTCAGCTTCGAAGGCGAGCGCACGCGCGTCGAGATCGAAGGTGCGGCGAAGACCTATGCGGGCGGCGTTCGCGCCCTGCTGCCGACTTCATTGATCGTCGAGCCGGGCGAGGTGCTGGCCCTGATCGGTCCTTCGGGCTGCGGCAAGACGACGCTGCTGCGCGTCATCGCCGGACTGGTCGACCCCGATCCCGGCGGCGTCGTCCGCTTCGGCAGCGAGGACGTGACGCGCAAGCCGATCGAGACGCGCGGCGTCGGCATGGTCTTCCAGCACTACGCGCTCTTTCCGCAGATGTCGGTCGAGCAGAACATCGGCTACGGCCTGCGCGTGCGCGGCGTCGCCGAGGGCGAGCGCAAGCGGCGCGTCGGCGAGCTGGTCGACCTGGTGCGGCTCGGCGGGCTCGAGGCGCGTCGTCCCGGCGAGCTTTCGGGCGGGCAGAAGCAGCGCGTCGCGCTGGCGCGCGCCGTCGCATTGCATCCGCGCGTCCTGCTTCTCGACGAGCCGCTCACGGCCCTCGACGCCAAGCTCAAGGAAGCGCTTCGCGACGAGCTCGCGCAGCTCCTGCGCCGTCTCGGCATCACCGCGATCCACGTCACGCACGACCAGCACGAGGCGATGGCGATCGCCGACCGGATCGCGGTGATGCAGGCCGGTGCGGTCGTCCAGGTCGGCGACGCCGAGTCGCTGTATCGCGATCCGCGCCATGCCTTCGTCGCCGCGTTTCTCGGGCGCGTCAACACACTGGCGCGCAGCGATGCGGAGGCGGGCGAGAACGTGGTCCGCGCGGGCGGCGCGACACTCGCGGTCGCGTCCTCGCTCGGGGCGAGCAAGACGCTGCTCGTGCGGCCGGAAGATCTCGTGCTCGCGGCCGCCGATGACTCGAGCGTCAGCACATGCGTCGTGGCGCGCCGCGTCTTTCTCGGCGACCGCGTGCAGCTGCACATCGAGACGCCCGATCAGGGCACACTCGTCGCCGATGCGCCGCGCGATGTCGCGTGGTTGCAGGGCGACCGCGTCGGCCTGCACATCGATGCGAACCGATTCATGACAGGAGGCGATGCAGCGACATGACTCCGCGACTTCTCGTCCAGCTCAGCGACACGCACATCCGCTTGCCGGGGCAGCTTGCCTACCGTCGCGTCGACACCTCGGCCTTCCTCGCGCGTGCCGTCGAGAGCGCGCTGGCGCTGCCGCAGGCCATCGATGCCGTCGTCGTCACCGGCGACCTCACCGACTTCGGCCGCGCCGACGAATACGCGCAGCTGCGCAAGCTGCTCGCACCGCTGGCTTGCCCCGTCTACCTGCTGCCCGGCAACCACGACGATCGTGCCGAGCTGCGCCGTGCCTTTCCCGAGCACACGCACATGGGCGAGGGTGGCGACGCCTTCATCCAGTACGCGGTCGACCTCGGCGGCCTGCGCCTCGTGGTCGTCGACACGACGGTGCCGCGCGCACCGCACGGCGAGCTCGACGCCGAGCGCCTCGCCTGGCTCGATCGCACGCTCGCGCAGGCGTCGCAAACGCCGACGATCATCGCGATGCATCACCCGCCGTTTCGCACCTTGATCGGCCACATGGACGAGATCGGCCTGCAACGAGGCGAGCGCGAGCTGGCGGCGATCGTCGCGCGCCACCCGCAGGTCGAGCGCATCGTCTGCGGCCATCTGCATCGCAGCATCCAGCGCCGCTTCGCCGGAACGATCGCGATGACGGCGCCCTCCACCGCACACGCGGTCGCCCTCGACCTCGCGACGCAAGCAGCGTCCGAGTTCGTGATGGAGCCGCCCGGCTTCCTCGTCCATGCCTGGGCGCCGCAGGCCGGCGTGGTCAGCCATCTCGCCTTCAGCGGCTCTTTCGACGGGCCGCATCCGTTTCACGACGAAGGCGGGCTGATCGACTGATCGGCGCGCGCAGCAACTATCGAACGCACGGGGGAAACGAGGCCGGGCAAACGTGATCGATGACCTCCGGGGTCATGGCGGCACGGCAGGCGTGCGCTATCTTCGCGCCGCATGACGCACCCGATTCCCGCGCCCGTCGGCGCCCAGCTTCGCCATTGGCGCACCCGCCGCCAGCTCAGCCAGCTCGACCTGGCGATGCATGCCGATGTGTCGACGCGCCACCTGAGCTACGTCGAGACCGGCCGCTCGCTGCCGAGCCGCGAAATGATTCTTCGCCTGGCCGACCGGCTGGAGGTGCCGCTTCGCGAGCGCAACGGCCTGCTCACCGCCGCCGGCTTCGCGCCGATGTTCGCGGCGCGGCCGCTCGACGACCCGTCGATGGCGCAGGCGCGCAAGGTGCTCGGCCTGCTGCTGCAGGCGCACGAGCCGTATCCGGCGCTCGTCGTCGACCGGCACTGGAACCTCGTGCTGCACAACCGCGCGGTGCCGCTGCTGCTGGAAGGCGTTGCCGCGACCTTGCTGCAAGCGCCGATGAACGTGTTGCGCGCGAGCCTGCATCCCGAAGGCCTCGCCGGTCGCATCGTCAACCACGCGGCTTGGCGTGAGCACGTGCTGGGGCGGCTGCGTCATCAAATCGCGGCGAGCGGCGACGAGACCTTGCGCGTGCTCGAGGCCGAGCTGGCGGCCTACCCGTCGCCCGACGGACGCGCCGCATCGAGCGCTTCGCACGGCGCCGAGCCGGGGCTCGTCGTCCCGCTCGTGATCGACACCGCGATCGGCCGCCTGTCCTTCATGAGCACGACCACGATCTTCGGCACGCCGGTCGACATCACGCTCTCCGAGCTGGCGCTCGAGACCTTTCTGCCTGCCGACGCGGCGACTGCCGACGCCCTGCGCGATGCGCTGGCGAAGGCGCCGGCCGACGCCGCCTGAGCGGCATCCGGCCGGCGCGCCGCGCCGCGCTTCAGGCCGCGGCGGGCACCTTGTCGAGAAAGCCGACGACGCTGGCGATGCGGCCGTCGTCGAGTCGAACGACGTCGCTGCCCTCGATGGGGGCGGGCGCGCCTTCGGGGCCGAGCGACCAGCGGAACCGCACGTGCTCGCCGTGGCCGTCGGCAGGGCCGAGCAGGTCGAAGCGAAAGCCCGGAAAGCGCTCGTGCACGGCGCCGACGAGCGCGCCGATCTGCTCGATGCCTTCGCCGCTCATGAGCGGGTCGATGTAGCGGGCGTCCTTTTGCCAGAAGCGGCGAAGCAGCTCGGCGCGGCGGTCGGCATCGGTCTCGTTCCAGACCTGGATGTAGGCGCGGGCGGTGGAGGTGGCGTCGTGAGTCATGATGAGTTTCGGGAGATGCGCCGACGGATCGCGGCAGACGCAAAGTTAAAGGCGATGGCGCGCGGTGGCGATGACCTCGGGCGTCATGCGCGTGCGGACGTCAGCGCCGCCGCTACTCCTTCTCCCTCCGCGGCCTCAACAACGCCTTCACCTCCCGCGCCAACTCCTCGTCGATGTCGTCCCGCTCGATCAGATAGTCCACCTGCTCCATCAGCGCTGCCTTCTTCTCCTCGATGTCGTCGGTGAGGATGTCCATCTTGAGCTGCCACAGCGTGTCGCGCTTCGACTTGTTGTTGCCGTGCTTGAGCTTGTCCTTG
>JBDTNU010000121.1:0-9627 GCA_039933535.1 Caldimonas sp.
TGCATTCGACGACATGCCGCACACTCTCGCGGCATGCTCTCCTTCATCGTCCCCGCGCACAACGAAGAAGCGTCGATCGAGGCGACGGTCCGCGCGATCGCGGAGGCTGCCGCGAGCGTCGGCGTCGTGCACGAGATCGTCGTCGTCGACGATGCATCGAGCGATCGCACCGCTGAACTGGCGGCTTCGGCGGGCGCGCGCGTCGTCGCGGTGGCGATGCGCCAGATCGCGGCCGCGCGCAACGCCGGCGCGCGCGCCGCGCAGGGCAGCATCTTCGTGTTCGTCGACGCCGACACGCTGATCGCCAGCGACGTCGTCCTCGGCCTCGGCCGCGTGATGGCCGACGGCGCGATCGGCGGCGGCTCCGCAGTTCGCTTCGACGAGCCGGTGCCGCGTTGGGCCAGGCTCGCGCTGCCCGTCGGCATCTGGCTGGCGCGAAGATTTCGCATCACCGGCGGCTGCTTCCTGTTCTGCTCGCGCACCGCGTTCGAAGCGGTCGGCGGCTTCGACGAAACGCTGTTCGCCTCCGAAGAGATCCGCCTCTGTCGGGAGCTACGCGACCAAGGCGACTTCGTGATCCTGCGCGAGGCGGTGCTCACGTCCGGGCGCAAGCTGCGCACCTACTCGGGTTGGGAAATCCTCCGCGCCATGACGAGGATCGCGTTCGCCGGCCGCGCCGGCGTCGAGGACCGGTCGCGACTCGGCATCTGGTACGACCCGCGCCGGCGCGACAGCACGCGCCTGCCCTGAAGGACACTTCGGGCGGGTTGCCGATCAGCCGGCTTCGTCCTCACTCACGCCGATCGGGCAGTTCCGGGTCCGGCCTCGAGAAAATCGCAGGCCAGGTTGGCCAGGGCACGCACGCCGACCAAGAGGCAATCCTCGTCGACGTAGAAGCGCGGCGAATGGTTCGGCGCCGCCTCTTTCATGTCGGTGCCCGGCGGCACGACGCCGACGAAGAAGAACAGGCCCGGCACGACGCGCTGGAAGAACGAGAAGTCCTCCGAGCCCAGCACCTTGTCGACGAGCTCCAGCTTGCCATCGCCGGCGATGCGGCCGAGCGTCGGCAGCATCCTGGCGGTGAGCGCCGGGTCGTTGATGGTCACCGGATAGTGCTTGGTGATGCAGACCGTGCAGCCGGCGCGCGAACCGCGGCTGATCGACTCGGCCAGGGTGGTCACGCGCTCGTGGATGTCGTCCTGCATCTCCTCGTCGAAGGTGCGGATCGTGCCCAGCATCTCGACCTTGTCGGGAATGATGTTCTGGCGCAGCCCACCGCGGATCATGCCGATCGTCACCACCGCAGGCTCCTGCGTCAGGTCGACGGTGCGGCTGACCACGGTCTGCAGGCCGAGCACGACCTGCGCCGCGGTGACGATCGGGTCGACGCCGAACCAGGGCATCGCGCCGTGCGTCTGCCGGCCATGCACGGTGATCTGCAGCCGGTCGGCGGCGGCCATCGTCGGCCCGGGCCGGTAGCCGATCACGCCCACCGGCAGGCGCGAGGTCACGTGCAATCCGAAGATCGCCTGCGGCACCGGCTTTTCCATCGCGCCCTCGGCGATCATCATCTTTGCGCCGCCGTCTTCGCCGTCGGGCGCGCCCTCCTCGGCCGGCTGGAAGATGAACTTGACCGAGCCGCGCAGATTGGCGCGCAGGCCGGCCAGCACTTCGGCGACGCCCATCAGGATCGCCGTGTGGGTATCGTGGCCGCAGGCATGCATGATGCCGACCGACTCGCCGTTCCACTGCGCCTTCACCTTCGACGCGAACGGGATGTCGACTTCCTCGGGCACCGGCAAGCCGTCCATGTCGGCACGCAGCGCGACCACCGGGCCGGGCAGCGCGCCCTTGAGCAGACCGACCACGCCGGTGTGCGCGACGCCGGTTCGCACCTCGTCGAGGCCGAGTTTTTTCAGGTGCTCGGCGACGATGCCCGAAGTGCGGAACTCGCGGTTGCCGAGCTCCGGGTTGGCGTGGAAGTCGCGCCGCCAGGCGACCACCCGGGCTTCGATCTCCTGCGCGGCCGCGTCGATGCGCGCGGCAATTGAACTGGCGGTGACGGCACTCTCGGACATGCACTTCTCCCCTGATTCGCAGCCTGCCATGCTATAGCTGACCGGGCCAGTGCCCGGACGGACCACCCCATGGAAAAACTCACGACCCTCAGCGCCGGTGCACCGGGCGCCGCACTGCTGCTCGCCGCGATCGTGATCGCGAGCCTGCTGGGCCTGTTCGCTGCGCCCTCGCTGATCGAGAAAAACCTGCTCCGGCCGCATTGGCTGGTGCCGCGCCGCGAGTACCGGACGCTGATCACGAGCGGCTTCATCCATGCCGACCTGATGCACCTGCTCTTCAACGGCTTCACCTTCTGGGCCTTTGCCTTCGGGCTCGAGCGCAGGATCGGCACGGAAGCCTTCCTGGGCCTGTACTTCTTCGGCTTGCTGGCGAGCGGGGCGGGCACCTGGCTCAAGCATCGTGGCGACGCCGAGTACCGCACGCTCGGCGCCTCGGGCGCGATCCTGGCCGTGCTGTTCGCCTCGATCGTCTACTTCCCTTCGGCATCGATCTTCATCCTGCCGATCCCGGTGCCGATTCCTGCGCCGCTCTTTGCCGTCGCGTACCTGGCCTACACGTGGTGGGCGTCGAACCGGGCCCGTGGCCGCGTCAATCACGATGCCCATCTGGGTGGCGCGCTGGCCGGAATCGCGTTCGTCGCGCTCACCGATCCCGAGGCTTTTCGCCGTGCCTTGAAACTCGTGTTCGGCTGAACGCGCCAGCGTCTTCGGCTCAGCGATGCTGACCGACTCGGGCCTAACCCCAATGGCGTGCAAAACCCTGTGCCTTCCGGGGCTGGGGGCGGCGGATCCGAGCTTCTACGATTGCCTGGATCATGAGAACGAAGACAGGCCATCGTTGCCGCAGGAATCCGCCGATTCTTGTCGCGGCGGTTGTTATGCTCGCCGTGCTCGCGGCGGCGGGCGCCGTCGTCGATGCCATGGCCGGCTCGACCACATCGGCATTCGCCGCGGAGAACGACGCAGCCATGGCGAAGATGATGGCCGGCATGGCCGTCAAGCCCTCCGGCGACGTCGACCACGATTTCGCGGCGATGATGATCGCGCACCACCAGGGCGCGATCGACATGGCCTTGGCCGAACTGCGCCATGGCAGCAACGAACAACTGCGTCGCATCGCGCAGGAAATCATCGTCGACCAGCAGCAGGAAATCGCCGCGATGCATCTCGCGCTCGATCAGCCGCTGCCGCCTTCGGCGCCGGCACCGACCGAGGCTTCGGCACGCCATCCCGGCGCGCCGACGCCTTCCCTGCGTCAGCACCACAGCGAGTGACATTCATGAACCGCAGCCAGACTTCCAGCGCACTACTTTTCGCTGCGCTTCTCGCCTGGACCTCGACCGTTCGCGCCGGTCAGGCGCCGGGCGCCGATTCCGCGTCGGACATCCCGGTCAGCCATCGCGACCGTGTCTATGCCGCCGAGCAGTTCTCGAACACGATCTCGGTCACCGATCCGGCAAGCAATACGCTGCTGGGAGTGATCCGCCTCGGCGATCCTTCACCGGGCAATTTCAGCCCCCTCTATCGAGGCCAGGTGCTCGTGCACGGAATGGGCTTTTCGCCCGATCACCGGACCCTGGCCGTCGTCTCGATCGGCTCGAACTCGGTGACCTTCATCGACACAGCCACGAATGCGGTCAGGCACACGACCTACGTCGGCCGCTCTCCACACGAGGCCTTCTTCACGCCCGACGGCAAGGAGGTGTGGGTCACGGTGCGCGGTGAGAACTACGTATCGGTGCTCGATGCGAAAACGTTCGCCGAGAAGGCCCGCATCGTCACGCCCGGCGGCCCGGGCATGCAGATCTTTTCGCCCGACGGGAAGTACGGCTACGTCTGTTCGTCGTTCAATCCGGAAACGGTGGTCGTCGCGGTCGCGACGCGAAAGATCGTCGGACGCGTCAAGCAGGACAGCCCGTTCTGTCCCAACATCGCCGCCACGCCCGATGGCAAGCAGGTCTGGATGACGCTCAAGGACACGGGTCGAACCATGGTGTTCGACGCGAAGCCGCCGTTTGCAGTGATCAAGTCGTTCGAGACCGGGCCGATCACCAATCACGTCAACTTCGCGTCGACGAAGCGGGGCACCTTCGCCTACATCAGCGTCGGCGGGCTGAACCTGGTGAAGGTATATCGCACCGACGATTTCTCGCAGGTCGCGACCATCGCGGTCGGCAAGCTCCCTCACGGCGTCTGGCCTTCCGGAGACGGATCGCGAATCTATGTCGGCCTCGAAAACGACGACGCGATGGTGGCGATCGATACGGCGAGCAACAGCGTCGTCGGCAGCGTGCCGATCGGCCAGGCGCCACAAGCAGTGAACTACGTGCCCGATGCGGTTCCCTCGGGCGATGGCATGCAGGGCCTGCAGCCACTTGGCGTGGCAGGAGAGGTTGCGCGCCTGAGCCTGAGCAGCGTGCAGAGCCGCAAGGCCGGCGCGGCGACCGATGCACCGACCAGCGTGGCACTGTTCGACCAGGGTCTGCTCCAGGTGCTCGAGGCGTCGGTGACCGGCCTGCTGCCGGGTCGGCCCTATGTGCTCGCTCTTGCCGACAGCACCGACGGCAGCGGCGCCTTGCAGCCTCTGGCAGCATTCATGACGAACGCCGCCGGCTCGGCGATCGTCAACGCGATCGGACCAATCCGTCAGATCGTCCAGCGAGGCGGCGACGACAAGCGCAAATATCTCGTGATCGCCCCCGAGAGCGCCGGCCAGTCGGGAGAGCCCGTACAGGTGCAGACGCCGGACTAGAGTCTGGCCTTTGACAGCCCGAACCCCCGCATGAAGATCGACGACGTCAAGCGCAATGCCTTCGCGATGCCCCTCACCAGCCCGGCCTTTCCGCCCGGGCCGTACCGGTTCATCGACCGCGAGTTCCTGATCGTCACCTACCGGACCGACCCGGACGCGTTGCGCGCAGTCGTGCCCGAGCCATTGCAGGTTGTCGACGCGATCGTCAAGTACGAATTCATCCGCATGCCCGACTCGACCGGCTTCGGCGACTACACCGAGTCGGGCCAGGTCATTGCGGTGACCTACGAAGGCAAGCCCGGCGGCTACGTCCACTCGATGTACCTGAACGACGAAGCGCCGATCGCCGGCGGCCGGGAGCTGTGGGGCTTTCCGAAGAAACTGGCCGCGCCCTCGCTGCGGGTCGAGACCGACACGCTGCTCGGCACGCTCGACTACGGGTCAGTGCGCGTAGCGACCGCGACCATGGGCTACAAGCACCGAAGCCTGGACCACGCCGCGGTGCTCGCCGGCCTGCTGGCGCCGAACTACCTGCTCAAGATCATTCCGCACGTCGATGGCAGCGCGCGCATCTGCGAGCTGGTGCGCTACTTCCTCGAAGACGTGACCGTCAAGGGCGCGTGGACGGCGCCGGCGGCGCTGGAGCTGTTCCACCATGCGCTGGCGCCGGTGGCGCAGTTGCCGGTCCTCGAAGTGATCTCCGGCGCCCACTTGCTGACCGACATGACGCTCGGCCTGGGCAGCGTCGTCCACGACTACCTGGCCTGAGACGCGGCGGGGTTCAGCCCGCGATTTGCATGCGCAGGAGGCGCGCCTTCTCTTCGGCGCGCGCATCGTCGACAACGCGCAGCACGCCGGCCACGTCCACGGGCGCGGTCTTGCCTTCGAAGCGGCCGGTGAGCGCCGTGCCGGGTTGCAGCACGCCGCGTTCGTACAACGCCCAGATCTCGGGGCCGTACTGCGTGTCCGGCAGCTCCGGCGCGTAGCGGCCGAAGTAGCCGCTCAGGTTGGCAACGTCGCGCAGCAACATGCGCTGCGCGTGGTTGTTGCCGGCGGCATCGACGGCTTGCGGCAGGTCGATGATCACCGGCCCGTCGGCCGCGAGCAGGATGTTGAACTCGGACAAGTCGCCGTGCACGACGCCGGCGCACAGCATGCGCACGACTTCGGTCATCAGCGTCGCATGATGGGTGCGCGCTTCTTCCGGCGTGAACGCGACATCGTTCAGACGCGGCGCCGCGTCGCCATGGGCGTCGGTCACGAGCTCCATCAGCAGAACGCCGTCGTGAAAGTTCAATGGCCTGGGCACGCGCACGCCGGCGGCCGCGAGCCGATACAGGGCGTCGACTTCGGCGCTCTGCCACGCGGCCTCCTGCGCCTCTCGCCCGAAGCGCGTGCCCTTGGCCATGGCGCGCGCCTGGCGCGTGTTCTTCACCTTGCGGTTCTCGGTGTAATCGACGGCCTGGCGAAAGCTGCGCTGGGTCGCTTCCTTGTAGACCTTGGCGCAACGCGTCTCGCTACCGACGCGAACGACGTAGACCATCGCTTCCTTGCCGCTCATGAGCTGGCGCACGACCGAGTCGATCAGGCCTTCTTCGATCAGCGAGCGAAGCCGCGCGGGTGGTTTCATCCGCGCATTTTGCCCCGCGGGCCATAGGCCCGATCGCCGACGGCCGTATCAGCGCGCGGCGTCTGCTTGCGTCTGGCGCAAGCGCATCGGCTTGAGCACGACGAGCGCCGACACCGTCGCGATCGCATTGATCGCCGCGGCACCTGCGTCGTCGATGCGCTGGAACGCCCCGATGTTGACCACCGGCCGTGGATATTGCGCGGCCGCCCCCGGGGCCTCCCTCAGCGCTCGTCGGCCAGGCCCGCCAGCCAGAGCGCAGCCGGCCCTGCAAAGGGCGACGCATCGACCGACGCGATGCCGTGCTCCGCCAATCGCACCCAGGCCAGGGTGTCGTGCGGACTGCCGGCGACGCGGTCGCGCGTGCGCTCCTCGACCAGCCAGGCTTGCAGCCGCGCGTATTGCTGCGGATGACGCAGCTGCGACCAGGCCAGGCCAACCAGGTCGCCGTAGCCTTCTTCGCGCCGGCGTGCCGACATGTCGACATAGGCGGCACGCAAGGCCGGATCGAGGCCGTCGGGCACGTGGGGCGCGAAGCCGGCAGGCACGTCGTACCAGGCGCCGTCGAGGTAGCGCCGGCAGTGTCCGAGCTCGTGCGCGGCCATCAGCTCGAGCGTGGCGCCGAGCAGGTCGGGCGCGATGCGATCGAGCGTCGCCTCGGCTTCGGCATTGCCGCGCATCGAGAGCACGAGCTTGCAGCGGCCCGCGACGAAAGCGAGTGCCAGCGGCGCGGCGCCGGGTGAGTCCTGAGGTTGCACGACGACGTCGAGCGGGATGCCGGCGGCCTTTGCGTAGGTGACGACGGGCCAGCTGCCCTGCAGCCAGCGCAGCTCGGTATCGGTCAGCTCGGCGGACAGGCACGAGGCCGACGCCAGCGCCAACGCGACGAATCCGGAGACGGCTTTGCACACCACGTGAAGCTCCCTTCTGAGCGAATCTTCGTCCGCCGCGATCCGTACTTGAACATGCCGGCGCGCATCGCAGTGCGTTTTCTCGCATAAAGCAGACCCGCTTCGGGAAAGCACCGAGTGGGCCGTACATTGCATGCCGCGCCGAGCGCATTCAGCGCGGAGAGGATTCATGTTTCGTCGACCCCGAAACCGACCTGCGCCGAACCGGTTCCCGCGCGCCCGCAAGCGCAGCGGCACGACCGACACGCCGTTCGAATTCACGCAGAAGATCGAGAGCGGCCTTTCGGCCATCCTCGGTTTCTTCGCGGACATCGCGCGGGTGATCTACCGGATGTTTCGCCATCCCCTGAGCTTCGATCGCTACGCCGATACGAAGGGCAACCTCGCGCCGTCGGTGCGGCCGTTCACCTTTCTCGCCCTGACCGCGTTCATCGCCACCAATGCGGTGCGCGCGCTCACGACCTCGATGCTGCTCGTGCTGCTCACGCTCGCGCGCTGCAGCGCGCCGGAGACGCAGGAGGAGGTGACGTATCCGAACATGGCGTCGCTGCTCAAGCTCCCCGCGGTCGAGGACGTGCTGCTCACGGCCCTGCCTTCGGTGCTGCTGAGCGTCCTCTTCCTGACCCTGTTCCTGCGCGCCTTCAGGCGCCAGGCGTTCGCCGGACGCGGCAAGGTCCTGAACCTGTGCCTCTACATCGTCGGCCTGCAGTACCTGCTGCTCGCCTTCTCGGTGGCGTGGTTCATCTCGGGCGACCTGTTCAACAAGGCCGACGCCGACGGCACCGTGTCGCCGCTGATGTCGCTGGACAACGACGCGCTGATGAGCGGCTACCTCGCCGCGGCGGCCCTGCTCGTCATCGGCTGGCCGGCGCTGCTGGCGTGGACGCAGATCATCAAGCTGCTGCCGCAGTCGAGCGAGCGCGCCCGTGGCCGCATGGCCAGGGCGGCGGCCGCGACCCTCGCCGCGCTGTTCCTGAGCCTGGGCACCTTGCCCTTCGGGCTGCTGATCAGCATCCCGTTGTCACGCTTCGATCTCGCGCGACAGGCGAAGCCCAATCCGACCCTCGAGGTCGCCATGCTGTCCTTCTCGCGCGACGTGGAACCGACTGTGCTTCGCGTGCTGATCACGAACCGCTCGAACCGGACGCTTCGACTCTCGAAGGGCTTCTTCGAGTATCAGGACCTCGCCGCCGCGGAGCACGAGGTCAACAAGGGAAGCATCGTTCGCTGGCAGAGTGGCGACGACTACCTGCTGACGATCAAGCCCGGCGACAGCGCCTGGCTGGAAGCCACGCTCGCTCCCGCCGCGTCGTCGAGCAGTTGCACCGGCTTCTCGAACAGGAACGAGTGGAGCGACGAGAAATGGAAGTCGTTTCCCCCGCCCGCACCCGTGTTCTGGTGGGGCTTCGGCATCACCAGCTATCCCACCGCCCAGGACACGAAGGGCAAGATGTGCATGACGAACCTGCTGCCCTCCGGCAGGAAGGAGCCGGTGTTCGCCTTCGTCAAGGGCAGCTCGTGACGGCAGCCTCACGTCGACCGACGAACGCGCGACGCTGCCGTTCTGCTACGCGTCGAAGACGATCACGTTGCGCGCGATGCCGCCCTTCTTCAGCGCGGCGAAGCCCTCGTTGATCTGCTCGAGCTCGATGCGGGCCGAGACCATCTCCTGCAGGTGCAGACGGCCTTGCAGGTAGAACTCGATCAGCCGCGGCATGTCGGTGCGAAAGCGATTCGAGCCCATCATGCAGCCCTGGATCCTTCGCTCGCGCAGGAAGTCCACGCCGTGCAGCTCGATCTTCGTGCCTACCGGAATCATGCCGATCAGCGTTGCCGTGCCGCCTGACCGCAGGGAGGAAAAGCTCTGCTCCGCGGTCGACTTGAGGCCGATGCATTCGAACGAGTAGTGCACGCCGCCGCCGGTCATCTCGACGATGCGCTTGACCGTGTCGCCCTCCGACGCATCGATCACGTCGGTGGCGCCGAAGCTCCTGGCCAGGCCGAGCTTGAACGGATCCTTGTCGACCGCAATGATCCTGCCCGCGCCCGCGATCTGCGCCGCGTTGATCGTCGCCAGGCCGATGCCACCGGCGCCGAAGACGGCGACCGTCGAGCCGGGCTCGATCCTGGCGGTGTGCACGACCGCGCCGTAGCCGGTGATCACGCTGCAGCCGATCAGGCTGGCCAGGTCCAGCGGCATGTCTTCGCGCACCTTCACCAGCGCGTGCTCGTGCACCACCATCTGCTCGGCGAACGACG
>JBDTNU010000122.1:0-9625 GCA_039933535.1 Caldimonas sp.
CGCGCTTGTCGAGCAGCGACTGGCCGAGGCGCAGCGACTCGATCTCGACGACGTGATAGCCAGGCTCGGTGAGTGGCAGGCCGACGACCTCGAACGGACGCGGGTCGCCACCTGCGAGCTGCGGAAGGTCGAGCCGCCGCGCCCCCGAATCGCCTGCGAGCAGCGAGATCTCGCGCGTGCCTATCCGGCGCTCGACCTTGCGCTTGATCGGCCGGCCCTTGGCGTCGGTGTCGTCTTCGGTCGTGAACCACTGGCTCTTCGGCAGACCGAGCTCTTCGGCCGTCAGCTGCGTCTCGTGGTACTTCTGGACCTTGGCGTACCAGGCCAGGATGTCGGCGTCGCTTTGCAAGCGCTTGACCCGGACCTGGCCCGCGCCGGCGCTCGCGGCTGCAGCAGGCGGACGCAAGTCCGACTGCACGTGGCGCAGGGTGACGGGCAGCATCGCGTCGGCATCGCGCTCGACGATGCCGAAGGGCGCGGCCGCGAACTTGGCGATCGGCGGCGCCGCGCCGGTCGAGACCTTGAGCGGAAAGCTCGCCGCGTTGGCGAGCGGCCGGCCGGCGTTGTCCTTGAGCTCGCGCGGCAGCACGACGCTGTACGGCGCGTTCTCGGCCAGCGGCTTCGGGAACGCGACCTCGCTGACCTCGACCGCCTTGTCGTCCTTGTCGAACACCGGTGCGAGCGCGTCGCCGCTGGCCGGCGCGAGCCGCACCTGGGCCGCCAGCTCGCGCGCGATCGGCGCCGAGAAGCGCAGCGTCATCGGCCGGATCGGCAGGCAGGGCGCCGACGCCTTCTCTCGCTCGCAGCTGAACTCGGCCGTGAACGCGGCGCGAACGTGCAGGCGAAAGCGTTGCTCGATCGAGGTCACGACCTGCGGATTGGCCGCCGCGGCGATGCCTTTGCCCCACACCAGGCGGACTGCGGCGCCATTGGGAAGCGTTCGGTCGCAACGCGCGACCAGCACGCGCGCGGCCTGGTCCTTGGCGATGCGCCGCGCCTTCAGCAACTGCTCTCGCAACTCACCGCCCACGAGCCGCAGCGGCAGACGTTCGCCGATCCCTTCGACCTCGCACCAGGCGTTGGCGAGAACGCTCGCCTCGACCGCCGGCCCGTTCAGGCGGATCAGGAAGTGCTGGTCTTCCTCGATCTCGCCGCCCTCGCCCGGCTGCATCGAGACGATCGCGGGTCCACCGGTAGAGAAGCTGAACTCGCTCGGCCCCGTGAGCGCGGCGGCGCCTGTCGTTGCGGCGCTGGCGGCCGTCGCGGGCTTCCACTCGGTGCGCAGCTTCGCGGTGCAGCGCGTTCCCGGCGGCAGGGCTTCGCGAAAGTCATACAGCCAGACCCGGTCGCTCGCCCAGCGCCCGGCGCCGGCAGCGGGCTTGCCTTCGCACACCACCGAGAACGGATCGGCCAGGCGCGGATCGCCGAACGCGACCACGCTTGCCGAGAACTTGACGGTGACCTGCCGCACCTGGGCGACCTCGCCCTGCGGCGAAGCCGCGACGATGCTCACGGCGTGAGCGGCCAGGCCGACGAACGACAGGCCGGCCGCCAGTGCGACAGCGAAATTCTTCTTCATGCAGGCTCCGAGTCCTTCGCTGCGGGCAGGATGCCTGCGCGCCGAGGACGACACGGGCGTGGGCCGCCCGGCGACTCTCATTCTCAACGCAGCGATGGACCTGCGCGGCTAGCGCGACGCCCGCTGGTCGGCCTCGATCTGCTTTCTTTGCGCCTCGATGGCGCGCAACCGCGAATCGATGACCGACGCGTCGATGAAATCGACCGGGCCGCCGCCGCGAGCGAAGCGCTGGCCGGCGCGCAATCGGTCGACGGCGCCGAGCAGGTCGCCGAGCGCATAGCGCGACTCGGCCTCGGCACGCAGCGAGCGCAGCGGCACGCCGAGCCGGGCCCAGGTCTGGCCGAGCGCGCTCCAGGCGAGCGAGTCGTCGGCATGCAAGGCCACCCAGGTCTGCAACTCGCCGGCACGGGCCTTGAGCGAAGCGCTGTCGGGCGTGACCGTCGGCGTCTCGGCCAGGCTGACCTGCGCCGTGAGCAGAAGCACCGGCCGCGATGTATCGCCGGCGTAGGGCTTCATGGCCTCGGCCGCTTTCGACGGCGCGCCGCGGTCGAGCAGCGATTGCGCCTGCATCAGCGCGACGGCGCGCTCGGCGCGCGCGCTGCTGTTGGGGCTGCCGCGGGTGATCGCCAGCGCTCTTGCAAAGGCGACGTCGGCACGCGCCCAGTCGCGCAGCAGGCTCGAAGCCTGGGCGCTCTCGAAGGCGTTGAGCAGGCGATCCGAGGCCGTGCCTTCGAGGTCGACGTCGCGCGCCTGCCAACGCCGCAGGGCGTCGACGCGAGGGTCCATCAGCACCCGCGCGCGCGCCTGCGCCGTCACGTGCTCGAGCACGCTGACCCGCGGCGCCGTCGGGGCGATGCCGGCGCGCGAGCGCGCTTCGCCGATTCGCTCGACCGTGAGCGGATGGGTGCGCAGGTACGGGAAGCCGCCGAAGTCGTTGAGGCGCATCGACGCATCCATCTTCTCGAACATCGAGGCCATGCCGCCGGGCGCGAAGCCGGCCGCCGTCATCACCTGGAAGCCGATCCGGTCGGCCTCGCGCTCGACGTCGCGCGAGAAGTTGAGCTGGCTTTGCAGCGTCGCCGCCTGCGTGCCGGCGACGACGGCGTTGACGGCATCGGGGTTGTTGCTTCGCGATGCGGCGAGCAGGCCGATGATGAGCGCAGCCAGGCCGACCATCGAGCGCCTGGCGTTGCCGGAAATCTGGCGCGCGATGTGGCGCTGCGTCACGTGCGACATCTCGTGCCCGAGCACCGAAGCGAGCTCGTCGCGCGAGGTCGTGAGCGCGATCAGTCCGAGGTGCACGCCGACGAAGCCGCCCGGCAGCGCGAACGCGTTGACGCTCGGATCGCGCACCAGAAAAGGCTGCCACGCGAAGCGCTGGTCGATGTCGGCGGTGATGTTGCCGAGCTTGCGCGAGGCCGCCACGAGCGGGTTCCATACCGACTCCAGGTACTCGAGCAGCAGCGGGTCGTCGACGTAGTCGGGATCGGCGTGGATCTCGCGCATGATCTCGTCGCCGAGCTTGCGCTCGGCGCTGACGCTGAAGTCGGCCGAGTCGGAGTCGCCGAGCGCGGGCAGGGTGTTCTGTGCCGCGACGGGCTGGAGCGTGGCGCTCGTGGCCAGTGCGACCGCGCAGACGCAGGCGATGAAGCGGCGCATGCGGGCACGCAATGCAAGGCGCGGGGGCGAGGGCAACGACACGGGGCGGCGGGGAGCGATCGAAACGGCGACCCGAGGGAAGCGCGTCGCTATCATGCATCGGAATCGTTTCTGCTCCGTTTCGTTCCCCAGTCTCACCGATGAGCGAGCTCACCCACTTCGACGACCAGGGCCAGGCCCACATGGTCGATGTCTCGGCCAAGGCCGAGACGCATCGCGTGGCGCGAGCCGCCGGCGCGATTCGCATGCGCGCCGAGACGCTGATGCTGATCGAATCGGGCAGCGCGAAAAAAGGCGACGTGATCGGCATCGCGCGCATCGCCGCGATCCAGGGCGCCAAGCGCACCGCCGAGCTGGTGCCGCTCTGCCACCCGATCGCGATCACGCGCATCACCGTCGAGTTCGAGATCGCCAGGGCGGCCAGCGAGGTGCGCTGCATCGCGCAGGTCGAGACCTTCGGCCGCACCGGCGTCGAGATGGAAGCGCTGACCGCCGTGCAGGTCGGCCTGCTGACCGTCTACGACATGTGCAAGGCGGTCGATCGCGGCATGGTCATCGGCGACGTGCGCGTGCTCGAGAAGCGCGGCGGCAAGTCGGGCGACTGGCACGCGGACGATGCTGCTCCCGAGGGTAAGGCATCATAAATGGCATCGATTGGTGCTACATTTGATGCGCACAGGCGAGTTCATTCATGCGCACGACCATCAACATCGACGACGATCTTCTTGCCAAGGCCGCCAAACTGACGGGCCCCATGGAGAAGTCGGCGATGGTGCGAGAGGGGCTGAAAGCCCTCATCGAGCGTGAAAGCGCCAGACGACTTGCGCGGCTCGGCGGCACGCAGGCCAAGCTGGAAGCAGCGCCGCGCAGGCGCCAGGTGATCCCGGCTTGATCCTGGCAGACACGTCGGTGTGGGTCGACCACCTGCGCCGCGGCGACGCGCAACTGGCCGACCTGCTCGAACACGGCGCGGTCGTCATGCATCCGTTCGTGATCGGAGAGATCGCCTGCGGGAACTTGCGCGATCGCTCATCGGTCCTCGAGTTGCTTCAGGACTTGCCCCATGCCGTGGTCGCCGAAGGCGAAGAGGTTCTGGGGTTCATCGAGCGGCTCGCCCTTCACGGCAAAGGCATCGGCTACGTCGACGTACATCTGCTGGCTTCCGTCGCGTTGACAGAAGCGGCAGTGCTCTGGACCCGCGACAAAAGACTGCGCACCGTGGCCACCGATCTTGGCTGCGCTTTCCGTGACGCAAGCGCGAACTGAGAGTGCGGCCTCGCCTACCTGAAGTCCTTGAAGCTGAACTTGTGCTGCGGCGCGAGACACTGAAAAGGCAGGCGCGCCGGCGCTGACGCGGCAGGCGCGGCCGACGACGCAGCGCCTGCCGCCGCGCACGGCGCAAAGAATTCGTCGGCCTGCTCGTTGTGAAATTCCTTCAGCCGCTCGGCCACATAGCTGGCCTTGTCGGTCTGGCCGTCTTCGTCGAGCGCGCGCGCCCAGGCCACCATCAGGCGCGCGTCGAGCAGGAAGTGCGGCGCGCGCTCGAACGCCTTCATGACCTTGCCGGGATGATCGCCGACGGTGGCCGCCGCGTAGTCGGCATGGTGCGCAAACAGGATGCTGTGCTGGCCGTCGGCGATGCGCTTTTCGAGCGACTCGGCGTTGGCCGGCGGCACGAAGATCAGGACCACGCGCATGTAGTCGTAGAGCGCCAGCGTGCCGCCGAGGATCAAGGCCATCGATGCGAGCACGAAGGGCCGCGTGAGGTTGCCGCGATCGGTTTCGGCGAGCGCCGACTCGCGCGCATCGCGCCGCTCGAGGCACAGGCCGAACGCAAACGCCGCGGGCAACAGGAAATACGCGTACCAGAGCGGGTACTCGAGCAGGCTGTGCACGCCGACCATGAACACCATGACGAAGGCGGCGCGCTGCATCGGCATGCGCTGGTCGGCAGGCAGCGCATCGGCAGCGTCCTGTGTGGACCGCAGCCGCGTGTAGCGCGCCCCGGGCTCGCGGCCGTCGGCCACGGCCATGCGACCCGCCTGCCACAGCGCGTATGACATCAGCGCCAGCACCAGCAGCGCCAGCGGCACGCCGAGCTCGACGGCGAACTGCAGCATCAGGTTGTGGGCATGGTCGAAGAACGCGACCGGACGCTCCGGAAACGGCGTCAGGGTCCAGGCGAAATTGAACTCGCCCGCGCCGACGCCGAGCCACGGGTGCTGCGCGATCATCGCCAGCGAGTTCCACCAGATCTTGTAGCGCGAGTACGAGACATAGAGGCCGCTGCCGCTCAGGCGCGCTTCGCCGCCGAAGGCCTGACGCGTGTGATGCGCCCAGAGCGCCGTGCTTTCCCACAGGGCCAGGTAGGCGAGCGGCGAGCAGAGCAGAAGGATGCGGGTGGTGCGCGAAAGGCGACGGTCGAGCAGGCCCCAGCCCATCAGCGCCGCCATGCCGAGCAGGCCGGTTCGCGATGCGCTGAGCACGATCACCTCGACGAACAGCAAGGCAAGCATCCAGGCGATCTCGCGATAGATGACGCGCGTCTCGCCGAGCCAGATCGCCGCGACCACGGACCACAAGAGCAGGCTGCTCAGATGGTTCGGCTGGCGCAGGTTGCCGGTGGCCCGGCCGACGATCGAGGCCTGCGCGATCCAGTCGCCATCGGGCAGGTTGGGCGCGAACACCTGCACCAGGCCGATCGCGCTGCTGGCCACGCCGGCGACGACGAGCGCGATGCAGAACGCCTCGAAGGCGCGCTCGCCGAGACCGGCGCGGGACGCACACGCGCCGACCGCGACGGCCAGCGCCGCGCTCAGCATCGTGCCGGCCGAAGAGAGCGAGAGCGACCACGGCGCGCCGGCCCACAGCGAAGCGCCGAGCGTCGCGAGGATCAGGATCGCGATGGCGCCCAGCAACGCCAGCGACCCGCGCGAGCGCGGCCGGGCCTGCTGCGGCAATCCGGCACCGAGAACCAGGAGGAAGCCGCCCCAGCCGACGAACGCGGCGGCCTGATTGAAGAAGGTGGCCGAGGGCGCGACGTTGAAGGCGATCAGCGTTGGGAAAGCGACCGCGAGGCAGGCCCATGCGACGCGGAAATGCCCTTGCGGATCGGCCGCGCTGTTTCGAAGTGGAACTGTGGTCATGCGGCGATTGTCGGCCGGCCGTTCCCGGTCGTCCGAGTGCGAGGCGCCGGCTTCGACCCTGGCAGATCAGGAGGCGATCAGATGAATCCGTCGAGCGGCAGATAGCCCCGCACGTCGCCCGCTGCATCGAGCACCGCGCTCCAGTCGCCGCGCGCCATGACCGGCATGAAGCGGGCGGTCGATTCATCCGCGCCCATGCCCTTCAGCCGGTCCCGGATGTCCGCGGCGCGCTGCGGATAGTGCGCAAGCAGCAGGGCAATCGGCCGGGCGCGCTCCAGCGCCCGGGACCGCGCCTGCTCGTAGGGTTGCCAGAACAGCGGTCGGACGCCGACGTCCTTGCCCGCCAGCGCCTGGAACAGCGCGTCGTTGCTTTCTGCACCGGCTTCAGGTTGCCGCGCGCCGAGCAACAGCGGGCCGGTGAGCGGCAGTTCGCGATAGGCGGGCGGCGCCTTCGGCAGCTCGTCGACGGCGACATCGTTGGCGGTGACGAGCCGGAAGCGGTCGACCTCGAAGATCATGGCGACCGGACGGACGATGAACACGGTGTGCAGTCCATAGACGAGCGCGGCGAGCTGCAGCGCGCCGACCACCGCGAGGTCAAGCCGAAGATGACTACGCGACTTGCGGCGGTTGAAGACCGCCAGGGTGAGCAGCGGACCGAGGACGACGTCGACGCTGGTCAGCAGGACGAACAGGTCACGTCCGCCCGCCAGTTCGCGGAACGCGCCGGGATACCAGACGACGAACACGAGGATCGCGGCGAGCGCCGCGATCGTCAGCGACAACCCCAGGTGGATCCCCGCCGCCGCAAGACGGTCGCGCCAACCGAGGTTGCGCAGGCGTTGCAGAGGCGAAGCGGTATCAGCGCTAGTCATGGATGCGTCTTCCTGTCGGCGACATTCACAGGGCGCCCATCCGACGAGATTGAAGGTTCATGCCAGTCGCCAAAGCGAAAAAAAGAGGCGCCGAAGCGCCTCTTGTTTAGGAGCGACAGTCGCTGATCAGCGGCATTGCGCCGGAGCGTACTTGGACAGAAGCGGATTGGGTGCCGCAACGGTCGTGATGCCGTTGGTGGTGGCCGTGGCGAACGTTGTCGTCCGGCAGCCCCAGTCCACCGAGCCCGAGGTTCCGGCGAGCAAGGCGGCGGCGTAGGCTTGGCCGGCCGTCGTGTCGCGCATCCACGGCGTCAGGGAAAGACCGTTTGCCGTAGCAGCAGTGCCAACCTGAGCAGCGTTGTACACGACCTGGATGACGCCGGTTGCGGGAGTGATCTGGATGCTGGTGACGTACTTGCTGGTTGCGCCAACGCCGCCCGCCTGGGCGTTATACGTGTTCGCAGCATTGAGCAGGTCGTTGGGCGTTGTGACGCCGACCGTCACGGCGTTCTTCGCGTCGCCGGCCAGACTCAAACCTTCCGTGACGCGCGCACGCTTCACGTAGTCCTGATACGCAGGCAGCGCAACCGCGGCCAAGATGCCGATGATCGCAACGACGATCATCAATTCGATAAGGGTGAAACCCTTCTGGATGGAACGCTTCATGGTGAAAAACTCCTGGGTACAACTAGTGGGTGAAAGACCATCCGTTCATTGCAGGGTGCGTGCCACCGTGTTTGCCGAGGGTTTTCGTGAACTGCACCCGCCAAGCTGACACAAACGGTCACCAGTCGATCCTATGACGACCCGGTTCCTGTCGAGGCTGACGCATTGCGTCAGGCCGGTGGTCGTTTCGCACGGACCGCCGCGGTCAGCCGTAAGCGCGCACCGGCTCGTTGGCGAGGCTCATGGTGTCGCCGGCCTGCAGCGCGCGGATGCGATGCGGCGAGCCGAGCTGGCCGATCTCGGCCATCACCGCCTGCATCTCGCCGGGCTTGATGTGCGTGATGTGCACCTCGACACTGCCGCCCAGGTGCTTGAGCTCATGGCCTAGCGCGGCCGGGCACAGGTGGCGGCTGATGCGCGCGAGCTGACGCTCGTCGTCGCCGAAGGCGGTCTCGATCACCAGGTGCGCCACGTTCATGCCCTGCAGCCGTTGCCAGAGCGCCGGATTCGGACCGGTGTCTCCGGTGTAGACCCACCAGCCGGCAGCGCCGCCGTCGACGGCGAAGCCCACCGCGGGAACGGTGTGCGAGGCAGAAATCACCTCGATCTTCTTGCCGCCCAGCAGCATCGTCTCGCCCACGGCGATGGGCGTCAGGGCGAGCACCGGGTGCTCGGCGCTGGGCAGGCGCGTGAAGTCGGGCCAGATCACGCCGTTGAAGATGTGGGTACGCAAGGCGGCAAGCGTCTCGGGCAGCGCGTGCACCCAGATCGGCGCCTTGCCTTCGAGGCGCCGGGCGCGCAGCACGCTGTCGGCCAGCAGGCCGATGGCGAGCACGTGGTCGAGGTGCGAATGGCTGATCAGGATGTGCTCGATGCGAGCCAGCGCGTCGAGCGGCAGGTCGCCGACACCGGTGCCGGCGTCGACCAGGATGTCGTCGTCAAGCAGGAACGATGTGGTCCTGCAGCCGGCTGCGATGGAGCCGGAGCATCCGAGTACCTGAACGATCATGGGAGGACGATGTTCGGTGCGGATGCCTTGCGGTGCAAGGGTCCAATGTCCCGATTCGATGTGCTTCGTGCAACCTCGAACGAGGGGCGGGGACGAGGCGTGAAATGCGTCACGCGGCGCCGAATGCCCTCACCCGGCCCTCTCCCTTGCGGAAGAGGAAAAACACGACGCTCAGGCAGCCTGGACGAACTGCATCTGCGTGCCGGCAAGCTCGATCACGTCGCCGTTCTTCAGGCCGACGGTTTCACCGGCGAGCGGCGTGTTGTTGACGGTCGGGCGCAATGCGCCTTCGACGTGGGCCAGCACGTAGCCGGTGGGCCGCTTGGTGATCGAGGCGACCTGCACGCCTGGCTTGCCGACCGTGGTGACGACCTTGGTCAACACCACTTCGCGGCCGGCCGCAGCGCCGTTCATGACGCGAATCGTCGCGGGCCCGACGTTGCCGCTCGGCCCGCCGCTCAGCGCGCCGAAGCTGGAAGTGCGCCCGCTCGAGGTGTATCCGCCCGCGCCCGCGGGCATCGCACCGGGCTTCATGATCATGGTCTTTTCATAGTCGGTGCCATCTTCGACCATGAACTTGATCTTGTACTTGCCGACCTCGACGGTGTCGTTGTTGGCGAGCAGCTGCTTCTTGACGGCCTTGCCGTTGATGTAGGTGCCGTTGGTGCTGTTGAGGTCTTCGATGAAGACG
>JBDTNU010000123.1:0-9601 GCA_039933535.1 Caldimonas sp.
GCCCAGCGGTGGATCGACTCCATCGTCGCGTTGAAGCCCATCGTCCAGCGCCAGAACAAGGCGGCGCGCTCGGAGGCGGTGCCGCGATCGACGATCTGCTCGATCTCGCGCTCGCCGCCGAACCGGCTCACAGCCAGGATGGTTGCGCCGTGCATGGCGAAGAGCAGCGTCGCGCCGTACAGGAAGGCGATCGACAGCATGTGGAAGGGGTTGTAGTAGAGGTTGCCGTAGCGGATGGAGAACGCGGCGGTCCAGTCGAGGTGCGGGAAGATGCCGAACGGCACGGCTTCGGCGAAGTTGCCCATGATCACCGGACGGATGAAGCCGAGCACGAGCATCAGCCAGATCGCCGACGCGAAGGCCCACGCCACGTGCGTGCCCATGCGCAGGGCCCGCGCACGCCTGTACATGCGCAGCCACCAGAGCAGCACCCCGGCGGTCAGGAAGAAGCCGGCAATGCGCCACCAGCCGCCTTCGTTGAGCGGCGGGATCGACAGACCGTATTTCGCGGGAGGCGGCTCGAGTGCGAGCCACGGCAGCTGGCGCACGAACTGGACCGGATCCCAGTGCACGGAGGCCAGCATGTTGAGGCCGATGATCTCGATGCAGATGAAGATGCAGAGCGCCGACGCGACGCCGAGAAAGCCGAGGTAGATCGGCCCGATCTGCGCGTCGCCGATCCATCCGAGCCAATGCACGTGGGTCGTGCCCTTGGTGCGTTCGTCGCCGTCGCGAGGCAGGGGAACGCCAGCGTAGGCGGGCGTGGTGGCCTGTACGGTCGTGAACAGGTTCTGGTACTCGAGAGCCATCGGGGTGTCTCCTCGTTCTTCGTTCTTCGTTCGGTTCGGCGGGCGATACGGCTCAGCGCCAGACGGGCAAGTTCAGCCACCAGCTCCACCATTCGGGCCAGCCGCGCGTCCAGAACGGGCCGCTGAGAATGATGCAGACGGCGCTCCAGAACCCGGCCGAAAGCGCCAGGAAGAGACCGAGCCGATGGATACCGAGCGTGCCGATCGAGTAGCCGATCGTGTCGCGGAAGAAAGTGTTCTCGTGCTCGACCGTCTTGACGGTCTCGCCGTTTCCCGGGTTGGTCGCCGAGAGGATCAGGCCGCCGTGCAGCGACAGCGCGAACACGGTGGCGAAGAAGAAGCTCACGGCCAGCATGTGCGCCGGGTTGTAGTGAAAGTGCAGGTACTGGTAGCCGGTATTCGACACCCAGTCGAGGTGGCTCATGATTCCGTAGGGGAAACCGAAGCCCCACGCGCCCATCAGCACGGGCCGGATCACGGTGAGCGACACATAGGCGAAGATCGCCACGCCGAACGCGAACGGCACGTGATAGCCGATGCCCAGCTTGCGGCATATCTCGACCTCGCGCAGCGCCCAAGACACGAACGAGCCGATCGCGCAGATGGTGATGAGCTGCCAGAGTCCACCCTGCATCAGCGGCGCCATGCGCAGGCCGTACGACAGGTCGGGCGGCGCGATGCTGATCTGCCAGAGGTTCCAGGTGCCGCCTTGCGACGCGCCCCAGATGATGAGCAGCACGCCGATGGAAGCGAAGAACGCGGTGGTGACGCCGAAAAAGCCGACGAAGAACGGCCCGACCCAGAAGTCGAACAGATCGCCGCCCACCAGCGTGCCGCCACGAACGCGGTACTTCCTCTCGAAACTCAGCATGGCCATGATCGATTCCCCGCTGCGGGGCCCCGGTGACGTAAACCAGAAACGGCGTTGAGCCGGGTGAAGCGAGACCCGCCGGGCAAGCCCGGACGAGGTCCTGCTTCACTCTTCTTTCTCTCGGGACTTCTTCTATTTCGTCGGCGCCGCCATTGCCGCGGGCATCGCCGCGGTGGCGCCGGCAACTGTCTTGGCCTTCTGCGGGCCGTTGATCCAGTTGAAGCGATCGGTGCTGAGCAGGATGAAATGGATCAGCAGCGCGAGCACCACCAGGAACGTGAACAAGGCGACCAGCGCACGGCGCGGATCGAAGAGCAACCAAATTCTCCACATGGGTCAGATCTCCTAGGTTAGGTAGGACATGAAGGTGTAGACAGCAGACTTCACGCCGTGAATCAGCGACTTCTCGCCCTCTGCGCCGGGCAGCCACGGACGCCATTTCCACGTCAGCAGCTGGGCGCACAGGGCGATCACCAGCAACACGACGAAGCTGACGACGAAGATGCCGCTGAAGGCGACGCTGTCGCCCTTCGTCAGCTCCGTCGACGATGCGATCGTCAGGTCAGACATGGTGGCCTCCGTCGCTCTGCACTCAGAAGCCCCAGGGCTGCCAGTTCCAGACCAGGAAGTGCGCGATGATCGCGATCACGGTGAACATGATGAAGCTGGTCAGGAAAATGCCATGAAACTCTTTCGCTTCCTGCTCCGTGAGCCCGGACAGCGAGCCTCTTCTCTCTTCAAGCATAGGAATGACTCCTCGACGAATGGCCTCGCGGCCGGGAACGCGCGTATCCCGCGCGGGTGGACCCACTGAAGCGGACGTGCCGCTCCGGCAAGAAGGTGGCTCGCGTGAAGCGAGCGATTCGTGTGCTGCTGCGGGAGGCCGTCATGCCGGCTCTCCCTGGCGCAAGGCGTCGCGCGAGCGCGCCACCCGGGCGGCGCTGACTCTCTCCTCGCCGGCACGCCGCGCGTCGCGCTCGGCGCGATCGCGCAGCCGCTTGGCGGCCGAGATCTGCACCAGCACCGGCTCGGTCTGGACGAACTCGCTGAGAAGCTGCTGTGCTTCGTCGTCCCAGGCGCGGGCCGGCTCGTCGGCGAGCCGGGCCGGCGTCGGATCGACCTTGTCCATGTCGGTGGCCAGCGGCAGGATGTTGAACAGCGCATCGAAGAGCGCGTTGCAGAACTCCTGGATCACGTAGGTCGCGCCGGCATAGCCCATGAAGGGCGTGCCGGTGTGGCGGCGGATGATCGCGCCGGGAAACGAAGCCGGGATGAAGGTCGGCTTCATCATCGACTGGCCCGCCGTCTCGGCCAGGTACATGCGCTCGTTGTAGCTGCCGAACATCACCAGCGGCGGCTTGTCGCGGCAGAGCTGGCGGATCGCTTCGTTGTCGGTCTTCTGGCCGGCCAGCCGCGGCACCGCGAAGTTGCAGGGCAGCCCCATCTCATCTTCGAGAAAGTGGCGCAGCCCGCGCGTGTAGGTTTCGTTGGCGACGACGGCGAAGCTCGCCGTGCCGAAAAAATCCTGCGTCACCGACCGCCACAAATCCCAAATCGGCTTGATCGTGGTGTGCTTCTCTCGCTCGAGGAAGGGCTCGGGGTCGAGGTGCAACAGTTGGCCCAGCGAGCGCAGGAACTTGGTCGTCGAGTGCAGTCCGATCGGCGCCTGCAGGTACGGGCGCTCCAGCGCCTCGCAGAGCATCCGGCCGAACTCGCGGTACATGCAGATGTTGACGTCCGCCTCGACCAGGCGCGACACGTCGGCCAGATGCGAGCCGAGCGGGAACACCATGTTCACTTCGGCGCCGATGCCTTGCACCAGGCGGCGGATTTCCGCCAGGTCGCTCGGCATGTTGAAGGTGCCGTAGCAGGGGCCGATGATGTTGACGCGCGGCTTCTCGCCCGCGGGCCGATCGGCGAAGGGCTTGCGCTGCGGCACCTTGCGAAGGCCGTATTCGGACCAGAGCCAGAAGATGGCGCGGTTGGCGCACTGCCACTGGTCTTCGTCGATGGTGCGCGGCAGGAAGCGCTGGATGTTGGTGCCCTGGGGCGTGACGCCGCCGCCGATCATCTCGGCGATCGAGCCAGTGACGACGACCGAGGGCAGGTCCGGGTCGAGCACGGCGTGGGCGCGCTTCATCGCCCCTTCGGTGCCTTCGCGGCCGAGCTGCTCTTCGGCCAGGCCGGTGACGACGATCGGCAACTCGTGCGGCGGCAATGCGTCGGTGTAGTGCAGCACCGAGGTGACGGGCAGGTTCTCGCAGCCGACAGGTCCGTCGATCACGACCTGCAGGCCCTTGATCGCCGTGAACACGTAGACGGCTCCCCAGTAGCCGCCGGCGCGATCGTGGTCGATGACGAACATGTCTGTCAGGGCCTCAGATCATCTGCTCGGCTTTGCGCTTCTTCGCCAGCTTTTCCATCTGGCGGCGCGTCTCGGCCTTGAACTCGGGTCTGTCTTTCGGCGTGCTCTCCCACACACCGGCGGCGTGACCCTTGCCGGTGGCGCCGAAGAACTCGCTCATCGTGTCGAAGCGAGCCTTGTTGCCGATCGCCGCGTTGATCACCTGCGCGAGCGAACCAGCGCCCATCGGGCCCATCAACGGCCGCGCGGAAATGAGGTTCGTGAAATACAGCGAAGGAATCGACTTCTGCTTGGCCGCCTGCACGACCGGCGTCGTGCCGATGGCGAGGTCGGGCTGCCACTCGCGCATCGCCGCGAGGTCCTGCTCGAGCGAGGCGCGGTACTGGACGTGCACACCCTTCGACTCGAGCCACTGACGGTCGGAGTCGCTCCAGGGCGTCTTCGGGCAGGCCGTGCCGACGTAGCGCAGATCGGCGCCGCTCTCGACGAGCAGGCGACCGACGAGCAACTCCGATCCTTCGTAGCCCGACAAGGTGATGCGGCCCTTGATCGGCATCTTGGCGAGCGCGCCCTTGATGGCCGGAAGGAAGCGGTTCTTCGCGGCGTCGATCTGCGCCTGGGGGACGTTGGCCGTCGTGCCGATGGCTTGCAGCCACGCCTCGGTGCCGTCGCAACCGACCGGTGCCGAGCCGACGACCGGCCGGCCGGCCGTCTGGAACTCGCGGATGCTGGCCGTGTAGAACGGATGGATGGCAGCGACCACCGCGCCGTCGAGCGCTGCATAGAGCTCACGCCACTCACGCGTCGGCACCACCGGACCGGCGGCGAGCCCCATCGGCTCGAGCATCATGCCGATGCCCACCGGATCGGCCGGGAACATCTCGCCGAGCAAGGTCACGGTCGGCCTGGCGGAGCGGCCCTGCCTGGGCGCCTGGACCGGGCCGGCCTCGGCCTCGCCGCGCGCGTACTTCAGCATCGCGCCGGCCAGAACGTCCTTGGCCTCGGCATGCGTCGGCACACCGAAGCCAGGCACGTCGATGCCGATGATGCGAACGCCGTTGATCTCCTTCGGCAGCAGCTTCAACGGCACGCCGCTGGCCGTCGGCACGCAGAGATTGATGATGACGATGGCGTCGTACTTGGCCGGATCGGCTTCCTTGTGGACGGCGTCGCGGATGTCTTCGAACAGCTTGCCGGTGACCAGCGTCTCGGAGTTGAACGGAACATAGCCGACGCTGCGGCGCGCGCCGTAGAAGTGCGAGGTGAAGGTCAGGCCGTAGACGCAGCAAGCGGAGCCCGAGAGGATGGTCGCGGTGCGGCGCATGCGCAGGCCGACGCGCAGCGAGCCGAAGGCCGGGCACATGCTCTGCGGCTGGTCGTGCGGGCCGACGTCCGGATCGAGCGGATAGTCCTTCGCGTATTGCGCGAGCACGTCGCTCTTGCCGGCCGCATGGGCGGCGGCGCGCATCGCGTCCTTGCCCGAATGACAGCCCACGCCGTCGCCCTGCAATGCTGCAGGGTTCGCGATCTCTTTCGCGACGGCGATGGGAATCGTGGCGCCGGTCATGGTCCGTGTCTTCGTCTGCTCAGACCGTGTCGTAGACGACTTCGAGGGTCGGCTTGACGATCTCGTTCTTGCCGACCATGTCGAAGATCGTTGCCGGCTCGAGCACGTAGTTGCGGCCCGTCGAGTCGGCCGAGAACAAACCGAGCAGCTCGTCTTGCGTCAGCGGCTTCGGCCGCACCGGCGGCGCTTCGCCCACGTTGGTGGCGAGCGTCTCGAACAGCGAGGCCCACTCGGTGCCGGGGCGACCGATGATCTCGTAGCTCGCGCTCTTCTTCCTGATGTCGTCGTTGGCGGGAATCGCCGAGAGCACCGGGATGCCGGCACGCTCGGCGAAGGCGGCCGCCTCGCCGGTGCCGTCATCCTTGTTGATGACCATGCCGGCGACACCGACGTTGCCGCCGAGCTTGCGAAAGTATTCGACTGCCGAGCAGACGTTGTTGGCAACGTAGAGCGACTGCAGGTCGTTGGAACCGACGACGATGACCTTCTGGCACATGTCGCGGGCGATCGGCAGGCCGAAGCCGCCGCAGACCACGTCGCCCAGGAAGTCGAGCAGGACGTAGTCGAAGCCCCAGTCGTGGAAGCCGAGCTTTTCGAGTGTCTCGAAGCCGTGAATGATGCCGCGTCCGCCGCAGCCGCGACCGACCTCGGGGCCACCCAGCTCCATCGCGTAGACGCCATCGCGCTTGAAGCAGACATCGCCGATGGCGACCGTCTCGCCCGCCAGCTTCTTCTTCGACGAGGTCTCGATGATGGTCGGGCAGGCCCGGCCGCCGAACAGCAGCGAGGTCGTGTCGCTCTTCGGATCGCAGCCGATGAGCAGCACCTTCTTGCCGAGCTGCGCCATCATGTAGCTCAGGTTGGCGAGCGTGAAGCTCTTGCCGATGCCGCCCTTGCCGTAGATGGCGATGATCTGTGTCGTCTTCGCTGCCGGCGAGGTGGTCGGCACCGGATCGGGCTCGATCATCGCCTCGGCACGCAGACGCTCCATGAACTTCACCGGCGCTGACGCCGGGCCCGCGGACGCGATGCTCATGAGCACTCTCTCCAGTCGAGAACCATCTTCAGACAGGCCGCATCGCCGAAGGCGGTCGGGTAGGCGCGCATCGCGTGCTCGGCACGCTCGCGGTGGGTGATGAGGCCGTCGAGCGACACCCGTCCGGACTCGACCAGTTCCTTGGTCGCGAGCAGGTCGGGCTTTTGCCACTCGGCCGCGGCGCGCACGCGCGCTTCGCGCATGAAGGCCGGTGCGAAGGCGAACGACAGCCGGTCGTAGAAGCCCGCCAACACCACTTCGCCGCCGGGCGCGAGGCGCGCAATCAGCGTGTCGAGGATCGCGGCGTCGCCGCTCACGTCGTAGATGGCGTGATAGTCGCGACGGCTGTCGTCGTCGGGATGCAAGACTGCGTAGCCGGTCGCGCCGCTCTGTCGCTGCGCGTTCAGCTCCCAAACGGTCGGCGGCGCGAAGCCGGCGGCCACCGTCATGCGCGCGAGCAGACGCCCGAGCACGCCGTGGCCGACGATCAGATCGGGCGGCGTGATCGAGCCGCCGTGGCGGGCTTCGCCGGCGACCGCGTGATAGGCCGTCGCGGCGAGCGCGAGCAACGCGCCTTGTTCGCCGAGCTGTGCGTCGATGGCCACGGCTCTGGCGCCGTCGACGACCAGCCGCGAGGCGGCGCCGCCGAACAGCCCGCGCACTTCGCCAAAGCATCGGGCGCCGGGCACGAAGACGTTGTCTCCGACGCGATGGACGGCGTCGGTTCCGGCCGCGGTAACGCGCCCGACGGACTCGTACCCTGGCACGAGCGGATAGCCCATGCCGGGAAAACTCGGCATGCGGCCGGTCCAGAGCAGTTTCTCGGTGCCCGTGCTGATGCCGCTGTAGTCGATCTCTACGACGACATCGGCGGCCCCGGGGGGCGTCAACTCGAGCCGGCTCAAGACCAGGTGCTCGGGCCGCTCGAGGACGACTGCCAGCGTATTCATCACGATACCCTCTTCGTCGCCTCGGCTGCCGGGGCCGACGCGGTGTTGTGGCCGGAGAAGAGGACTGCGGGAAGTCGAATCACGATGTCATCTTAGGCTTACTGTCAGTGCTGTCAATCTGGCTTTACGGTTTTTGCGTTCAGGGTTTTCGAGGATGGCGTACGTGCCACAAGCAGCCGGGTCTGCAAGGGCTGCGCAGTCGCGAGCGAACGGATCGCCTCGAAGCCCGCGGCGCCGAGCATCTCGATCAGGCGCGCGCAGGTGCGCGGCAGGCCGCGCCCCATGGCGAGGAGGTAGAAGCCGAAGTACGCGTCGCCCATCGCCTCCGCGCCCGGCGTCTGCGCCATCGGCTCGGCGACGACCAGCGTGCCACCGGGCGGCAGCGCCTTGAGGACGGCGCGCAGCAAGGTCATCACGCGCGCGTCGTCGTGGTCGTGGAGCACGCGAACCAGCGTCACGATGTCGGCGCCGACGGGCAGGCTGTCTACCAGGAAGCTGCCGCCTGCCGCGCGGGCCCGCGCCTGCAGGCCCGCTGCGGAGAAGCGCTGGGTCGCGAGAGCGGCGACCGCCGGCAGATCGAACAGGAGCAACTCGAGCCGAGGCGCCCGCGCGCTGGCCGCAACCAGGAAGCTGCCATCGCCGCCGCCCACATCGAGCAGGCAACGATGCCGTGCGAGATCGATCGCGTCGAGGATCGCGTCGGCGACGAGGGGTTGCGACGACGCCATGAGCACCGAGTACGGAGCGACCTCCGCCTCGCTGGCCCTCGCCGGATCGGCGAGGCCGGCGTAAGGCCAGTAGGCAGCGAGCCGGCCAGTAGCGTTGCCGCGCAGCAAGGCGACGGGGTCTGCGAGGTCGGCGTAGAGAAGCGAGTGATGCTCGATCATCGCGGCGAGACCGTCGTTGCCGACCAAGGGTGCGCCGAGCGCGCCGAGGCCGTATCGGTCGCCGCCGCGGCGCTCGACAAGTCGCAACGCGACCGCCGCTCCCAGCAACCGCTCGGCCGCCTCATTCTCGAGTCCGAGTCGGGCCGCGAGAGCGTCGAGCTTCTGCGGCCCTTCGGCCAGCGCATCGAACAGCTTCAGCTTCACGCAAGCGAACAGCACCTGCGAGTAAACGAAGCCCGCCACCAGGTCGAATACCTGCGCCGCGCGCTTGCGCGCGATCGCGCGCGTCGGCGGGAATCGTGCGGCATGGCGACGGAACGCCGCGCTCGTGAGGCAGCGATCGCGCCACGACAGCCAGCGATCGCGCCAGGGTGTCGAAGCGGTAGGCAACGACGGTTCGGCTCGGGCAAGCAGCGGCATCGCGCTCGCGCCCGAAACGCCGCTCAGGCAGCGATGCGTTCCAGCCGCTCGGTCCAGGCCTTCGGGACCAGGCGTTCCGACTCGACCTGAACCAGCGCCCGCAGGCGCGAGGCGCCACGGCATTCGGGTATCGCGTCGGCGCAGCGTGCGACCAGTCGCTCGAACCGACGGATTGCCTCGCGCACTCCCAGTTCGCGTGCAACGCTCGGCCGACCGAGTGCGACGTCTCGCCCCGTCGGCTTGCCGATCAGGTCGGGATCGAAGGCCGCGTCGCGGATGTCGTCGGCAACCTGGTAAGCCTCGCCCAGCCACTCGCCGAATGCGCGCCAGTGACCGGGCTCCGAGCCGGCCGCTTGCGCGCCGGCCATCGTCGCGGCGGCAAACAGCGCTCCAGTCTTGGCTCGCTGGTAGTCGGAGAGATCGACCTGCGGCTCGCATTCCCAGGCCTGGCCGGCGACGATGCCGAACGGCATGCCGACGCCACGTCCGACGGTGCCGAGCAGCGGCGCGAGCCGGTCGGGCGAACGAGAAGCTACCGACCCGAGGGTCTGGAAGGCGAGGACGATCAAGGCGTCGCCGGCGAGCACGGCGATGCGCTCGCCAAATGCCCGATGCACCGACGGCATGCCACGCCGGAAAGCCGCGTCATCGAAGCACGGCAAGTCGTCGTGGACGAGCGAGGCGCAGTGCAGCAGC
>JBDTNU010000124.1:0-9567 GCA_039933535.1 Caldimonas sp.
CGACGGTCGTGGCGACCGGTACCGGGGCGATCACTCTCGGCAACGCGGGCAACGACTTCAGCAACACGCCGGGGGACAACAGCTTCACAGGCGGCGCGATCAGCCTGCGTGACAGCAACGCGTTGACCGTCACGACGCTGACGACCGGCCCCAACCAGAGCGTGAGCGTGGTCGCGGGTGGCGCGCTCAACCTGCCGGCGTCCGGAATCAACACGGGGGCTGGCGACATCACGCTGTCGAGCGGCGCGGTACTGGGAACGCCGGGTCCCTTGGTCGGCAGCAACATCTCGCTCACCGGCGCGCTCGGCGTGGGGATCGGCAGCGACGTGACGGCGGCGAACAACCTCTCGCTCAACACGACCAACAGCGCCGTCAATCAGACCGCCGGCAGGATCGTCTCGGGCGGCACGACCACCCTGACCGCCGGCACCGGCGCAGTGACCCTGGCGCAGCCGCTCGACGACTTCAACGCCATCAACGTCGTCTCGGGCGGCATCGTCAACATCACCGACGCGAGCGCCCTGACGGCGGCGGCGAATGCCAGCGGCACGCTGACGATCGCCAGCACCGGCGTGCTGAGCTCGGGCGGAACACTCGCCGGAACCAACGTCGCGCTCACCGGCGCCGGCGGCATCAACCTTGCCAACAACGTCAACGCCAGCGGCGCGCTGCAGCTGACGTCGGCCAACAACGCGATCAATCAGACGGCAGGCGCGATCACCGCGACGGCCGGGCTCACCACGGTCAACGCCGGCAGCGGCGACATCACGCTCAACCAGGCCGGCAACGACTTCAGCAACGTCGCGGGCATCAACGCGACGGGCGGCGCGGTTCGTCTGCGCGACGCGAACGCCCTGGTCATCGCCGGCCTTGTCAACGGCGCGAACAAGGATCTCAGCCTGACGGCAGGCACGACGATCTCGGGCCTGGCAGGAAACATCGACACCGGAAGCGCCGACCTCGCCATCACTTCCGGCGCCGGCTTCACGACATTCGGAACGCTGCGCGGCACGAACGTCACACTGAACGGCGGCACGGGCGGCGTGTCGATCGGCAACAACGTCACGGCGCTCAACGACCTCACGCTCAGCGCCGCCAACGCAGCCATCACGCAGACCGCCGGATCGATCAGCGCCGCCGGAACGACGACCGCGACCGCGGGCACTGGCAACGTCACCCTGGCGCTGGCGGGAAACAACTTCAACACCTTCACAGCGACCGCCAACGCCATCAACGTCAGCGACGACAACGGCCTGACGCTCGGCCCGATCAACACCACGACGCTGACGCTCAACACCAGCGCCGGCAATGGAGCGATTGCACAAAGCGGGGCGGCCGTCGTCAGCGGCGCGACGACGATCACGGCGGGAACCGGCGCGGTGACACTGACCAACGCGGGCAACGACTTCGCGAACATCGGCGTCTCGGGCGGCGCGGTCGCCATCACCGACATCAACGCGCTGGCGCTCAACGCCATCAACGCGACCAGCCTCACGGTCGACACCAGCGCCGGCAACGGCAACGTGTCGCAGAACGCCGCGGCGATCGTCAGCGGCGCGACGGCGGTCAACGCCGGCACGGGAACGGTGCTGCTCACGAACGCGGGCAACAACTTCGGCAGCGTCGGCGCCATCGGCAGCATCGTCACGGTCACCGACATCAACGCGCTCGCGCTCGACGCAACGAACGCGACCTCGCTGACGCTCACCGCCGGCGGTCCGATCACCCAGAACGGCGCGGCCGTGATCAGCGGCACGACGTTGGTAAATGCCGGCGCCAACGCGATCACGCTCACCAACGCGGGCAACAACTTCGCCAGCATCGGCGCGACCGGCGGTGCGGTGTCCGTCACCGACAGCAATGCGCTCGCCCTCGACGCGATCAACGCGACCTCGCTGACGCTGAACACCGCAGCCGGGAACGGCAACGTCACGCAGAACGCGGCGGCCATCGTCAGCGGCGCCACGGCGGTCAACGCCGGCACCGGTGCCGTCACGCTGACGAACGTCGGCAACAACTTCGGCAGCGTCGCAGCGACCGGCGGCGCGGTCTCGATCAACGACGTCAATGCATTGACGCTCGGCGCCATCAGCGCGACGACGCTTGCCGTCAACACCAGCACCGGCAACGGGGCGGTGACGCAGACGGGCGCCGCGGTGGTGAGCGGCGCGAGCAACGTCAACGCCGGCACCGGCGCAGTCGCGCTCACGAACGCGGGCAACGATTTCTCGACGCTGGGGGTCACCGGCGGCGCGATCAGCGTTGTCGACGCCAGCGCATTGACGCTGAGCTCGCTTGCGAGCGCGCCCAACCAGGCCGTGAACGTCAGCGCGGGCGGCCTGCTGACCTTGCCGGCCGCGGCCATCGACACCGGCACGGCCAACCTGAGCTTGTCGAGCAGCGGCGCGCTGACGACCGTCGGCACGCTGCGCGGCACGAATGTCGCGCTGTTGTCCGGCGCAACGATGACGCTGGCCAACGACATCACGGCGCTCGGAACGCTGGGCCTGACGACGACCAACGCGGCAATCCAGCAGACCGGCGGAACCATCGTCGCCACCGGCGCGACTACGGTCAGCGCCGGCACCGGCAACATCGCGCTGGCCCAGCCGACCAACGATTTCCAGGGTGCCCTCGCCCTGAGCGGCGGAGCGATCACTGTTCGCGACACCAACAACCTGACCCTGTCGAGCCTGAGCTCAGGGGCGAACCAGCCGGTTTCGATCATCGCCGGCGGTTCGCTCGTCTTGCCGGTACCGCCGGTCGCCATCGACACGGGCACGGCCGACCTTACCTTGCAGGCGCTCGGCGGCACGCTCGCCATCAACGGCCCGGTCAGCGGCAACACCGTCACGCTCACCGGCGCGGCCGGCTTGACCCTGGGCGCCAACATCACATCGAGCGGCGATCAGATCTACACCACCCAGGTCCAGCTCAGCGGCAACGTGACCCTCGATTCGGGCGCCAGCAAGATCGACCTGCAAGGGGGCGCCAACGGCGGTGGCAACAGCCTGGCCCTGATCAGCAGCAACGCCGCCGCCAACGCCATCCACACCGGGGATCCGATCACGAACACCGGCGGCGCGATCACCAACACCGCGCAGTTCACGGTCACCGGCAACAGCACGCTCGGCGGCAACGTGACCACGACAGGCAACCAGACCTACACCGGTCCGATCGTGCTCGGCACCGACGTCGCGCTCGCCGCAGGTGCGGCGAAGATCGACCTGCAAGGCTCGGTGAACGCGGCCAACCACAACCTGGCGCTGACGAGCGGCAACGCCGCCGCCGACGCGATCCGCGCCGAAGCCGCGATCACGAACGCGGCTCAGTTCACCGTCACCGGAAAGAGCACGCTGGCAAGCGGCGTCAGCACGACCGGCGCGCAGTCCTACTCCGACACCGTGACTCTCGGCAGCAGCTCGAACTTCGTCGGCTCCAGCCTCGGCTTCGGCAACGGTATCGTCGCCGGGACCTTCGACCTCGGCCTGCAGTCCGACGCACTGACGCTGGTCGGTGCCATCAACGGCAGCGGCAACGCCGCCTTGTCGAGCGTGACGCAGAACGCGTCCGTCGGTGTCGCCGGCGGTGCCGGCACATACCAGGTCAGCCAAGCCACGCTCGACAAGTTCGCGAGCTTCGGCAGCATCACCGTCGGCCGCGCCGATGGCACCGGCGACCTGACCTTCGGCAACCTCGGCATGCCGACCGACATCGCGGTGCAGAGCGCGTCGGGCAACGCAAACTTCACCGGCACGGTGGCGAGCGCGGCCGGGCAATCGCGGAACCTCACGGTGACGACCGGCGGAACGACGACCTTCGCCGGCGCCGTCGGCGGCGCGATCGGCGGACCTGCCGCCCTCGGCAACCTGAGCGTTGCGGGAGCGACCAACTTGAACGCCGACGCGACCACGAACGGCAGCCAAGCCTTCGGCGGACCGGTGACGGTCGGCGCAAACGCGACGTTGTCCGCGACCGCGGTCTCCTTTGCCAGCTCGCTCGCCGTCGGCACCCAGGCCGTGACAATCCTCAGCGACGCGCTCAGCCTCATCGGCCCGGCGACGGGCAGCGGCGCCGGCAACGTCACGCTGGCGCCGAAAACGGCCTCGGGGTCGATCGGGGTCGCTGGCGGCGCGGGTACCTTGCAGGTCTCGCAAGGCTTGATCGACACCCTGGCCGGCGTTCCCACCCTGACGCTCGGCCGTGGCGACAGCAGCGGCGCGGTGAGCGTCGGCAACCTGGTTTTGCCGGCCGATTTGACGATCACCAGCGGCAGTGGCAATGTGGCTTTCGCCGGCACCGTCGACAGCGCCGCCGGACCGGCGCGCGACCTGACGGTCGGCACCACCGGCGTCACGTCGTTCACCGGCGCGGTCGGCAGCACCCGAGCCCTCGATGCGCTTACGGTCAGCGGCACGACGCAGCTCGGCACCACCGTCGTCACCGGCGGCGCGCAGACTTACACCGGCGCGACGACGCTGGTTGCCGACAGCACGCTTTCGGGTCCGTCGGTCAACTTCGGCAGCACGGTCGACGGCGCACGCTCGCTCACCGTCAATGCTGCGGCGACAAACTTCGTTGGCGCAGTCGGCGGCACGACTGCGCTCACCAGCCTGACCACCGATGCAGCGGGAACCACGCAGCTGGGCGGCAACGTCACGACCACCGGCGCGCAGGCCTACAACGACGCGCTCCAGCTCAACGCCAACGCGGTGCTGACGGGCAGCACGCTCAACCTCGCCGGCAGCGTCGACGGCGCCCACACCCTGGCCGTGAACGGCAGCACCGGCGTGACGCTCGGCTCCGCGATCGGCGCGGGTACAGCCCTCAGCAGCCTCAGCACCAGCGGTCCTTTGCAGCTGAACGCCGGCACGGTCACGACGACGGGCGCACTGAGTTTTGCCGGCAAGTCCACGCTCGGTGCCGCGGCCACACTCACGGCCTCGTCGATCACTTTCGGCAACACCGTCGACGGCGGGTTCGGACTGACGCTGCAAAGCGCGGGGCCGAGCTCGTTCGCAGGTGCCGTCGGCGCCACGGCGGCGCTCTCCAGCCTGACCGCCAACGGCGGCGGCTCGGTGCAGTTGGCCGGGCCGAGCATCGACACGACCGGGGCGCAGAGTTACTCGGGCGCCTTGCTGCTCTCCGGCACGACCCGCCTGACGGGCTCGGCACTCGCCCTCACCGGAGCCGTGAGCGGGGCCGCCGACCTGACCTTGCAGACCAACGCCTTGAGCGGCGGGGCCTCGATCGCCGGCACCGGCGTGCTGACGATCGCGCCCGTCGACCCGACGCTCTCGATCGGCGTGGCCGGCGGTGCCGGTGCCTTGCAAGTGTCGCAAGCGGTGCTCGACGGCGCGGCTGGATTCACCGGGCACGTCATCGGCCGCAGCGATGGCGGCGGCACGGTCAGCGCCGGCAATCTCGTGCTTCGCGCCGACACGACCCTGCAGACGGCGAGCGGCGACCTGAACCTCGGCGGCAGTGTCGATGGCGCCTTTGCTCTCGCCCTCGACAGCGGTGGCACGACGCGCATCACCGGCCCGGTCGGCGTCACGACCGCGCTGAAGAGCCTGACGACCGACAACAACGCCGCGGCGGCCGACTGGAATGGCACGACCGGCGAGCGCACGAGCTTCGACACGGCCGACAGCACGGGCGGCGTCCGCATCGTCACGACTGGCGCGCAGACCTACAACGATCCGGTGACCGCAAGCGTGCCGATCGCCTTCACTGGAGGCGCCATCACTGCGACGCAAGCGACCAACCGCTTCGACGGCGCGGTCTCGGCCAACGCCGCTTCGCTGGACCTGCGCAGTTCGGTCGATTTGCTGCTCGGCGGCATCACGCTGCAGAACGGCGGAACCATCGAGACCGATGGCGTCCTGCATCTGACCGGCGCGCTCGCGCTGAACGGCGGCACGTTGATCCTCACCTCGAACGCGACCCCGACCGCAATCGAGCTCACCGATCCCGAATTCGCCGACAAGAGCCTGAGCTTCGGTTTCGTGCCGGTCAAGGAGGCGAGCGCCACGATCGTCCAGGATTCCGGGGCAACGCTCGCCTCGACGGCGGGAAGCCTGCTCGTCTTGCGCTCGCCGGCCGGCGGTTCATTGCTCCTCGACCAGCCCGGCAACACCCTGCTCGGTCAGATTTCCGCCGTGAGCGGCACGCTCGGCGACACCAACGCGGCCCGCTTCAGCAACGCCACCTCCACGATCACGCTGGGCCTGATCCGCATCGTCTCGAGCGAGATCAACGTGGCAGGCGCGCCGCCGACCAATGGTGATCAGACGGCGACGCAGGCCGGGCTCGAAGGCGACGTGATCAAGCTCACCGCCGACGTGCTGACGACCGGGCCGAGCGGCCTGATCCGCGCCCGCCTGCCGTTCAACAACCTGCAGGGCTCGCAAACCTCGGTGCCGGCGCTCACGTTCGTACTCTCACCGAAGGCGCTGGCCGACGGCGGTGGCTTCGGGAATTCGTCGGCCGACACCTTCATCCGGGTCCAGGTCGGCGGCTCGGAGGGTGGCTTCATCACGGCGCGTCCCAAAGGCGTGGGTGGCAATACCGCGGTCATTTTCCTGGGCGGCGACGCGCAGGTGCGGCCGTTCTACGACGGCACAGGCAAGCTCACCGAGATCCGCGTCTTCTACAACGGCGACGCGCCGCGCACGCCGCAGGAAGCCGGCGCGCTGGCCGCGGTGATCGCATTGATCGAAGAGGCTCGTCACGCTCGCTTCGATGAAGCGGTGCGGACCGAGAACGTCTCTTCGCGCCTGCGTTCGGGCGTCATCGCCGAGGTCGGCGCAGGTCGTCCCGCGACCGTGGGGCGCGAGTCGATCCGCTTGCCCGACACGTGCGAGATCAAGCCGAAGACCTTGCGGTGCGAGTGAGCGCGCGGCGTCGGGCCGTCCTCGCGTTGCCGCTGCTGGCCGGCGGCGCGCGATGGGCGGGCGACGCTTTCGCGCAGACGGCGACGAATCTTCCCGGAGCGGATGCGCAAGGCACGACGCGGCTTGCCCTCCTGATCGGAAATCGCGCCTACCCGCAGCCCTTCGACCTGCCGCCGACGCACAAGAACGTGCACGATCTGGCGGCCGCGCTCGAACGCCGCGGCTTCAAGGTCACCTCCGCGCTCGACCAGAATCCGGACCAGTTGCGCAACACGACCCAGGCATTCGCCAAGGTTGCAGCCGATTCACCGCCGAACGCGACGATCCTCTTCTATTACACCGGCCACGGCATGCAGGTCGACGCCGAGAACCTGATGCTGGGCGCCGGAGTGCCTCCGGATTCGCGCGAGGACACGCTGCTGAAGAACAGCCTGCACCTGCGGCGCGACGTGATCGACCAGTTGCCGCGTCGACCCGGTGGCTTGACGATCGCCGTCGTCGATGCCTGCCGCACCTCGCTGCGCGCGGCCCTCACGGCGACCGATGGCTTCAACCAGGTCGAGGCGCCGCTCGGCTGCCTGATCGTCTTTTCAACTGGCGCGGGCAAGCCGGCAATCGCCCCGGCCGTCGAGACGATCAGCACGTTCTACACCGCCTCACTGGTGAAGCTGCTGGGGTCGGCGGCCGACGAGATCTCGTTTTCCGATTTCTTCCGGCTGGTGAAGTCCGACGTCACCCAGACGATGCAGAACTACCCGGTACAGGCGATCCGGCAGTTCACGCAGATCCCCTTCATCGCCGAGAACACGCAGGTGCGCTTCAGTCTGTCGCTGCGACCGACCATCGAAGTCACGGCACCGCAGCCCAGTGCCGCAGAAGAAAGCGCCGCCTGGGGCGAGGTGGAACGAAACCTCTGGCCTGCCGACATCGTCAAGCTTGCCGAGGCCTACCTGCAGCGATATCCGACCAGCCGCCTCGCGGGCGGCGCGCAGGTTGCACGCGAGGGCGCCAGTGACGCCGTGAATGCGTTGCGCAGCAATCAGGTCCGCCTGTACCGCAGCGCGTTCCAGCCCAAGACGAGCGATCCGCGCTGGCTGGCCGAGTGGCGCAAGGCCGCACGTGGCGACAAGGATGCCGCGGCGCGGATCGCGCGCGCGTATCTGCGCGGCGATGCCGACATCGCTGCCGACCCGAATCGGTACGAAGGGTGGTTGCAGTACGCGGCCGCACTCGGCAACGGGATCGCCTGCTATGAGCTCGCCGTCTACTACCGGCGTCAGGATCAGCCGATCCCCGCGGCGCAGTACGAGACGCGCGCGCGCGACCTCGGCTACACGCCGCCCACCTCGCTCGACAACCAGCGCAAGTAGCGCTCAGCGCGCCAGCCAATGGCTGGCGAAGTGCGACAGATCGGGATGGATGGAGCGCGCCAGCGACATGTCTTCGCCATAGTTCGGGCTTCCGTTCAGCGCACGCATCACCAAGGCCGTGTGTACGTGAGCCGGGACGCCTCGCATATAGGGCAGGTAATCGTCGACAAAGGCCTCGGGGTCGAGTTCGGTGATGGCGTCGGCCTTGGGGCTGCGCTCGCGAGACGCATTGCCGGTCGCGACCACGCGCTCGATCGGAAAGCCGAGGTCGCGCAGGTTTCGCAGCCGCGCCGATTCGTATTCGGCCTCGAGCGCCGAGACGCAAACGAGCTCGAAGCCCGCGTCATGCAGCAGGTGGCATGCCTCGACTGCACCTTCGATGGCTGGCACCGAGGTCCAGAAGCTCTCGTCGAAGTGCTTGCGAAAGTGCGCGCGTTTGACATCGTTCAGTTTCTCGACTTGCCAGCGGTCCATCGGCCAATAGGCGAGCGGATCGCGCTCGCGCGGCGCAGTGCCGAACGCACGTTGCCAGGCGCCGGCATAAGCAAGATGGAAGTCGAGCAGCACGCCATCGGCGTCGAGTGCGATGAGTCGCTTTGGCATTCACGCACTGTAGCCAGTGCCGATCATTGAAGCTGTCGCCTCGACGATTGGAATGGCCTCTATGGCACAGGCCTTGAATCGTCACGCCAACTGCCTATAATGCGGACTGCTAGCACTCGTCGATGTTGAGTGCTAACTATTTCGGCGCAGGCTTCGATGCCCGGTTCAACAACAAGTGAACGAGCGCCCACTTCCAGTTTTCGTAAGCTGGTTCATACTCATCAAGGAGATGCCATGAAACTTCGTCCTCTCGCCGATCGCGTGATCGTCAAGCGCGTAGAGCAGGAAACCAAGACCGCGTCCGGGATCGTGATCCCCGACAACGCCGCCGAAAAGCCCGATCAGGGCGAGGTTCTGTCGGTCGGCCCGGGCAAGCGCAACGACAAGGGCGACATCGTCGCGATGAACGTCAAGAAGGGCGATCGCGTCCTGTTTGGCAAGTACAGCGGCCAGACCGTCAAGGTCGATGGCGACGAACTGCTGGTAATGCGCGAAGAGGATCTCTTCGCGGTCGTAGAAAAGTAAGAGGCAACGGAGAATTCAAATGGCAGCAAAAGACGTTTCATTCGGCGGCGATGCCCGCGCGCGCATGGTCGAGGGTGTGAACATCCTCGCCAACGCGGTCAAGGTCACGCTCGGCCCCAAGGGCCGCAACGTGGTGCTCGAGCGCTCGTTCGGCGGCCCGACGGTCACCAAGG
>JBDTNU010000125.1:0-9509 GCA_039933535.1 Caldimonas sp.
TGCCCATCTTGATGAGCGTCTTCAGCTCCTGGCGGCGCTTGGCGACTTCTTCTTCGGTGAGCGCGGTCTCGTCGAGGCCGAACTCGCGCATCAGGGCACGCTCCTTGGCACGCGAGACCTTCATGCGCAGCGGCTTGACCTTGGCGGTCGCATCGACGACGGGCTCGCCTTCCAGGTCCGCTTCGATTTCGGACAGATCGACGTCGGAGGCTTCCGGCTTCAACGCCTTGTCATTGCCTTTGCCGATCGCGACCTTGCCCTTGGCCGGCAGCGCCTTGCCTTTGGCGGGCGCCGCAGCCAACGCCTTGGTCGCCGACTTCGCAGGCTTCTTTGCCTCGAGGCTGGCGGCTTTGGCCGGCTTGGCGGCCGGCACGGTGGCTTGGGTCGGTGCGGTTTTCTTGGCGGTCATGCAATTCCTCGAACGGTGGTGGGCCTGCGGCTCGTTCGGCCCAGGCCATGAACTGCGCACGGGCGCGTCGAATTCAAGGTTCAGGGTCTCTCGAGTGCAAAAGCGACAAACGGCCCGCGCGCCGCGAAACCTCAGGGTTCCAACGTGCCACGAGCCGTTGCGGGGTGACCGGCCAGCTGGAATTGCCGTCCGATGTTGCAGTCCTTGCGGGAAAAGGTGGCCTTTGGATTTGACCCTCGTTCAGAGGGTGGCCGGGGCCCGGAGGTGCTGCCGTCACTCAGCGGTGATCGCTAAAAAGAGGATTGTACCGCCGCTCACTGGGCGTTCGCCTAGAGTCGTCCCAGAAGTCGATAGGCATCGGCCCTCTCCGGGGCGACGCGGATTTGATCGAGCGAGGCCTTCAAGTCCTCGAACGACGGTTCGATTCCAGGGACCTCGCCATCGACGAGCGCAAGCGCCGTCTCGCTCCAGCTCTCGTTGGCAAGGCGCTCGCGCAAGACGGCCCATGGTTGCTTGCCGTTCTCGGCGATCTGGCGGTCCAGAAAGCGAAAGGCCTCGCCATGCCAACCGGGAAGGGAACAGAGCAAGGTGTGTTCGGCTGCACTCAGCGTCTCCCACCAGCTGTTTTCGAGGAGCAGGGTCCAGACCGCCGAGTCGGGATTCGTCCTGGGCGGGCGTCGCTGGCGTGCCGATGCCGGCCTTGAAGGAGGCTGCACACGGGCGCGCGGCGTGACGCCAACGCGCCAGAGCGCCGCCAGCTCTTCGACCGCGAGCGCACCTCTCGAGGCAATCTCGCCGAGCAGCTGCCGCTTCAGCATGCCGTCCGGCAATGCCGACCAGAGCGGCTGGGCGTTGGCGAGGAAACGGGCACGGCCTTCGGCGCTGGCGAAGTCGAGACCCTCGCCGGCGAGTGCCACGATCTGCTTCGAAAGCGGCACCGCTCCGGCGACGCGCTGCTCGAACGCCGCGGCACCGAGCTCGCGGACATAGCTGTCGGGATCGTGCTCGGGCGGCAGGAACAGGAAACGAAAGCTGCGCGTATCGGTCGCGTGCGGCAAGCTGGCCTCGAGCGCGCGGCCAGCGGCGCGCCGCCCGGCGGCATCGCCATCGAAGCTGAACACGACGGCATCGGCAAATCGGACCAGCTTTTGCACGTGCTCGGCGGTACATGCCGTGCCGAGTGTCGCCACGGCGTTGTCGAAGCCCGATTGCGCCAAGGCGACCACGTCCATGTAGCCTTCGACGACCAGCACGTAGCCGCGTTGGCGGATCGCGGTTCTGGCTTCGAACAGGCCGTAGAGCTCGCGGCCCTTGCTGAAGACCGGTGTCTCAGGCGAGTTCAGGTATTTGGGCTCGCCGCGATCGAGCACCCGACCGCCGAAGCCGATGACGGGACCTTGGACGGATCGGATCGGAAACATGATCCGGTCGCGGAAGCGGTCGTAGCGTTTTTCCTGCGCGGGCTCCGCGCCGTCCGAATCGTCGTCTGCACGCTGGGCGATGACCAGGCCGCTCTCTTCGAGCAGCGGATCGTCGTAGCTGGGAAAGACGCTCGCCAGGCCGCGCCAGCCTTCAGCGGCGTAACCGAGGCCGAAGCGCGCCGCGACCTCGCCGCTCAGGCCCCGGCCCTTCAGGTAGGCGATGGCCCGATCACTTGCTTTCAACTGGCGCCGATAGCCTTCGGCGGCGCGTGCCAGCACGTCGCCGAGCGTCGCTTGCTTCTGCTTGTGCTGCGCGGCCTGCTCACGATCGGCAGCGGAGCTCGTGTCTTCGGGAACGGTCAGGCCGGCCTGTTGCGCGAGATCCTTGACCGCCTCGATGAAGCCCATTCCGTGCTGCTCCATCAGGAAGCCGATCGCGTTGCCGTGAACGCCACAACCGAAGCAGTGGTAAGTCTGGCGCGATGGGCTGACCGTGAAGCTCGGCGACTTCTCGCCATGAAAAGGGCACAAGCCCTTGCTTACGGTGCCCGCTCGTTTCAGGTCGACCGAGCGGCCGACGATCTCGACGATGTCGACGCGGCTGAGCAATTCATGGACGAAGGCCGGTGGGATCACCGAAAGGATTAGACAACGAACTCGCATCCGGCTCGCCGCTGGCGAGCCATCCGCAGCGCGCCGCAGGAGTGCCGGCTCGTGGCGTTAAAGCGCGAAGTCGGTCAGTTTCTTGCCGCTGGCAAGCGCCGCTTTCAACCAGCGCGGTTGCAGGCCGCGGCCGCTCCATGATTCCCCGGTCGAGGCATTGCGATACTTGGCCGCCACCTTGCCGGTACCGCCGGCAGATTTGGCCTTCGGCGCCGTTTTCCCGCCGAGATCCGCCACTGTCAAACCATATTCGGCCATCAGCGCGCGAACCTTGCCGACCGCTGCGCCGCGTTCCTGTCGCTTGGTTTCTTCGATCTGTTGTTCGATCGCTTCTTTTTGTGCCAGCAATTCCTTCAGTGTCGCCACGTCTATATCTCCGGATGATTCGGTGCCCGCGGCACCCCCCGAAATTATAAGTCCGGTTCAGGGCGTGGGCGGGACATACCCGGCCGGCTGTTCCGCACCGGCGCCAAAAAGGAAATTCTCCATTTGCCGGGCAAGATATTGCCGCGCCCGCTGGTCGGCGAGATTCAGGCGGTTTTCGTTGACGAGCATGGTCTGGTGCTTCATCCACGCCGCCCAGGCTTCCTTGCTGATCGAAGCGTAGATGCGCTTGCCCAGCTCGCCAGGGTAGGGCGCGTAGTCCATTCCCTCGGCTTCGCGCTTCAGGTAGCTGCATTGAATGGTTCTAGGCATCGGCGACTCCGTTATCAGCTCAGTTTCTTGACGAATACCTGGGAACGGCGATCCCAGTTGTATTTCCGTTTTCTTGCCTCGGGCAGCCAATCCGGGTCGGCCTGGACGAAGCCACGCTTGATGAACCAGTGCATGGTCTGCGTAGTGAGCACGAAGATACTCTCGAGCCCGAGCGCACGGGCACGCTGCTCGACCCGCTTCAATATCCGCTCGCCGTCGCCCTGGCCTTGCACCTGGGGAGAAACCGTGAGCGCCGCCATCTCGGCGGATTTCGCCTCCGGATACGGGTAGAGCGCGGCGCAGCCGAAAATCACGCCGTCGTGCTCGATGACCGTGTAGTCGGCGATATCGCGCTCGATTTCCATGCGGTCGCGCTTGACCAGCGTGCCGTTGCGCTCGAAGGGCTCGATCAGCTGCAGCACGCCGCCGATGTCGTCGGGCGTCGCCTGGCGCAGGCTCTCGAGCTTCTCGTCGACGACCATCGTGCCGATGCCGTCGTGCGTGAAGACTTCCATCAGCAGCGCGCCATCGACGGCGAACGGCAGGATGTGCGAGCGTTCGACGCCGCCGCGGCAGGCCCGCACGCAGTGCTGCAGGTAGAACGCGGTGTCGGTCGGTTGGGTCGGCCGGGGCAGCGCGGCGAGCAGGCGCTCGGCGTCGGCGAGGGCGAGCTCGGTATCGATAGGGCTTGCCGGATCGGCCGGGTTGTCGTGTATGCCGGCGACCTCGGTCACGAACAGCAACTTGTCGGCCTGTAGCGCGATCGCCGTGCTCGTCGCCACGTCTTCCATGGTGAGGTTGAAGGCCTCGCCGGTGGGAGAGAAGCCGAATGGCGACAGCAGAAGCAACGCACCGATGTCGATGGCACGACGGATCGCCGCCGCGTCGACCTTGCGCACGACGCCGCTGTGCATGAAGTCGACGCCGTCGACGACGCCGACCGGCTTGGCGGTGAGAAAGTTGCCCGACACGACGCGCACGATCGCGTTGGCCATCGGCGTGTTCGGCAACCCTTGTGAAAACGCCGCCTCGATTTCGAAGCGAAGCTGGCCGGCCGCTTCCTGGGCGCTGTCGAGCGCGACCGGGTCGGTGATGCGCAGCCCATTGTGGAAACGCGACTCGTGTCCCTTCGAACGAAGCTGCTCGTTCACCTGCGGCCGAAAGCCGTGCACGAGCACCAGCCGGATGCCCATCGCGTGCAGGATGGCGAGGTCCTGCGCGAATTGCTGCAGCTTGCCGGCGGCGATCAGCTCACCGGCAATGGCGACCACGAAGGTCTTGCCGTGATACGCATGGATGTGCGGCGCGACGGTACGAAACCACGGCACGAAGGTGTGCGGAAAAACGATGTTCACGAGAAGGCGTTCATGGGCGGCGCGAGGCCTCGAGCCGGCGGCGATTCTGTCACGCGTGCGGCGCGCCTGGCGACCCGCGCCCGCGAACGCCGCCCGTCTCAGACCCAGGCGAGGCGATCCGTTCCCGGACGCACCGAAGGTCGCCCATAGCGCGCCGGGGTTCGCGAGAAACGCGCCGCGTGGCGCAAGGCGAGCAGGCGGCCGAAGCCGGAGTCGCACGCCTCCATCTGCGCTGAAAAATCCGGTGGCGGCGCCCTGAATCCTTCCTCGACGCGACCGAGCGATCGCAACCACAGGCCGGTACGTGCCAGCGAGAGCTGCACGTGCCAGCTGCCGCCTTCGCGACGCTGGCGCAGCAGGGCGACCTGGATGGCAAGGGCGAGCAGAAAGGCCGTCGCCATGTCGAGCACCTGCATGGGCAGAGGCTGCGGCGTGGTCGTGCCAGCCGCATCCGCCTCGTCGACGTTGAAGCCGGTGGCGGTCTGCACCAGCGAATCGAAGCCGCGGCGCGTCGCCCACGGGCCGCTGTGGCCGTAGGCCGAGAGCGACGCGCAGACGATGCCCGGGCGGATGCGCGCCGCGTCGTCGGCGCCGAAACCGAGGGCCTGCAGGCTGCCCGGGCGGTAGCCTTGCAGGAACACATGCGCGTCCGCGAGGGCCGCGCCGAAGACGTCGCGGTCGGTCGGGTCGCGAAGATCGGCCAGCGCTGACCGCTTGCCGCGACTGGTGTCGGCGATGGCATCGATGTTCGGCAAGTGCGGCGAGTTCACGAGCATGACGTCGGCGCCATACGCGGCGAGCGTGCGGCCGGCCACGGGGCCGGCGAGGATGCGCGTCAGGTCGAGCACGCGAATGCCTTCGAGCGGACGCGCATCCGCCGCGAGCTGCGGCCACTCGAAGGGCGGCGCGTCGCCGATGCGAGTGATCTCGATCAGCGGCGCCGCAGCGACCGGGCCGTACGCCGGATGCCGCTTCCAGGTTTCGAAATCGCGCAGCGCGGCGACGACCAGACCGGCCTCGGCCGCTGCGGATTCGAAGTCGAGTGCCGACCACGAGGTGAGCGCCGCCTCGACCTGTGCACGCGTTGTCGCGGGCCCCGGCGGCAGGCCGAGCAGGCGAAGCACGCCGTCGCGGTGATGCGCGAAATTGGTATGCAGCCGAACCCAGTCCCGCCCGCCGCCGCCGCGGCAGGCATACAGGCCGGCGATCGGGTCCCAGACGACCGGCTTCCTGCCATCGACGGTGAATGCGCCGCTGCATTCGAGCGCCGCCTCGCGCATGTCGACGGCGACCGCCTGGTCGGCCTGGCCGCGGGCGCGGCCGACCTCGACGGCGGCCATCGCCGCGGCAGCGAGCGAGCACTGCGATGCCGTGCCGACGGCGAACGACGAGGGCAGCGCCGGCTCGGCGCCGGTCAGCTCGAGCCGGTCGAGCAAGTCGGGCGCGAGTTCGACGTCGTGCCAGAGGGACAGGACGGCATCACGCGGCGAGACGACCATGGCCGCAACAGTATGCCGCGCGCCTCGCCGGCAGGTTCAGTGACCGACGTACAGCTTGCTCGGCAGCCAGAGAACGATCTGCGGGAAGACGATGCAGAGCGCGTTGCACGTCGCCTGCAGCCCGATGAACGGCAGCGCCGACTTGAAGATCGTCGCCATCGAGATCTGCGGCGGCGCGACGCTCTTCAGATAGAACAGCGAGTAGCCGAACGGCGGGCTGAGAAACGCCATCTGCATGTTGACGATGAAGATCACGCCGTACCAGAGCGAGATGTCGTCGGGCTTGACGCCTTGCATGCCCAAGACGCCGTTGAACGAGACGGCGGTCAGGATCGGCACGAAGATCGGCACGGTCAGGAGCAGGATGCCGACCCAGTCGAGGAACATGCCGAGAACGAACAGGATCACCATCATCAGCAGCAGGATGCCGTAGGGGCCCAGGCCGGTGCCGAGGATCGATTCGGCGACGAAGGTCTGGCCGCCCTTGACGATGAAGAAGCCGACGAACATCGTCGCGCCGAAGAAGATCCACATCACCATCGCGGTGGCCTTCAACGTCGCCATGCCGGCGTCGTGCACGTTGATCCAGTTGAGTCGGCCGTGCAGCGCGCATACCGCCAGCGCGCCGAAGGTGCCGATGCCGGCGGCTTCGACCGGCGTCGCGATGCCGAGGAAGATGATCCCGAGCACCAGCAGGATCAGCATGATCGGCGCGATCGTGTTGCGCAGCAGCCGGATCTTCTCGCGGAAATCGACCCGCTCCTCGATCGGCAATGCCGGGCCCAGGCTCGGGTTGATGTAGCAGCGGATGGTGATGTAGCCCACGTACATGCCCGAAAGCAGCAAGCCGGGAAAGACCGAGCCGATGAGAAGCTCGCCGAGCGATTGCTGCGCGACGACGGCGTAGACGATCGCCATCACCGACGGCGGGATCAGGATGCCGAGCGTGCCGCCGGCGAGGAGCGAGCCGCAGGCGAGCTTCGGGTCGTAGCCGCGGCGCAGCATGGCCGGCAGCGCGATCATGCCCATCGTGACCTCGGTCGCGCCCACCACGCCCACCATCGCCGCGAGCAAGGTGCAGGCGATCACGGTGGCCGAGGCCAGGCCGCCCTTGAGCGAGCCGAGCCATTTGTAGATGACGTCGAACAGCTCCTCGATGATGCCGGCCTTCTCGAGCATGGCCGCCATGAAGATGAAAAGCGGCACCGCCGACAGCTGGTAGTCGGTCATGAACGGAAAGATGCGCGCGGGCATCATGTTCAGGACTGCCGGCGTACCGAAGATGAAGAGGAAGATGACGGCCAGGCTGCCGGTGCAGAACGCCATCGGCAGGCCAAGGCTCAGCAGCAGTGCCAGCGAGCCGAACAACAGGACGGTGAGCCACGCGATCGGGATTTCGAGGCCCATGGCTCAGGCTTCCTTTCGGGTCAGGATCAGGATGTCCTTGGTCAGCTTGGACACCCCCTGCAGGATGATCAGCGCCGCGCCGATCGGCAGCGTCAGCTTCACCGGCCAGTACTGGATGCCCCATTCGGTGAACGACGATTCGTGGTTCGCCACCGCGTCGGCGGCAAAGCGCCATCCGGTCCAGAGCAGCGTGATCGTGAAGATGAAGAAGAACACCGAGCTGATGATGTCGGCGACGGCCTTGCCGCGCCGCGAGAACCTGGCGTAGAAGACATCGACGCGCACGTGCTGGTCTTCGCGGTAGGCATAGGCGCCGGAGATCATGTACTGCATGCCGAACATCAGGAACATGCTTTCGTGCACCCAGTTGGTCGGCGAGTTGAAGACGAAGCGTGCCGTGACCTCGTAGTAGTACGCGAACACCGCGACGATCGCCCAGTAGGCGACGTACTCCCCCGCCTTCTCGTTGATGGTGTCGATCCAGTCGGTGAAGCGCGTGTGCATGAGCCGGGTGGGATCTTCGGCGGTGCCCTGCGGTGCGATCTCCGGTTCCGGAGCGACCGGATCGGCGGCGTAGCCAGCTGCCGTCGCCTGGGCTCGCCGCTTGCGAACCAGCGCGGGCATCAGCACCGCGTCGATCACGAGCAGCACCAGCACGGCGATGCCGATCATGCGCGCCCGATCCTTCCAGTCTTCCCGCACTTTCGTTGCAGCGTCGAACACGGTCTGCCTGGCGCGGACCACGGCTTCGGCGTCGGCGAGCGTCTTGCGCTCTTCGGCGGTCACCGCGGCTGCGTCGGCCGGATGAGTGTGCTTGACCGTTGTCACCGCCTGCTCGTATTCGGCGCCGGTGCGCGAGACGTCCTCGCGCGTCTCGCGCACCTGCGAGCTGCAATAGAGGATGCCGAGAAAGAGCGGCAGGTAGACGAAGCCCCAGAAGCTCTTCAGGTACATGCGGTGCAGACCCATGAAACCCGCGGTGAGCCAGAACAAATAGGCGTTGAAGAGCAGGGGCTCGCGTGGCGCGCCGAGTCGCCGCTGGCGTGCCACCAGAATCATGGCGAGCGCCGGGAAGACAACCAGGATGCCCCAGTACATCCAGTGGGGCAGGACGAAATTGATCGACGGCATGGATCAGGGTCCCGGTCAACAGGGGCACGCCGCCCCGAGAGGGCGGCGTGCGTGCGGGAAAGAGGTCCGGCCGCGCGAGCACGCAACGGCCGGGGCCGGATCAGCCGATCTTCAGGCCCTTGTACATGTCGGGCGTGACGTAGCCGACCGAAGGCGACTCCATCACCTGCAGCTGCAGCTTGAAGATCCTGGCGGCGTCGGCGTCCTTGTTGGCCCACTTGAACCAGATCGGCACCGCGACCTGCTGGAACTTGGGAAGTTCCTCGGCCGGGAGCCGGTTGATGGTGACGCCGGCCTTCTCGAACTTGCCCCAGGCCTCCATGTCGGCCTTCTGGATCGCGCCGTGGTGGATGTTGGAGTAGACCTGGATCTCGTCGTCGAGCCAGACCTTCATCTTGGGCGAGAGCTTGTTCCACACGTCCATGCGGACGACGAAGTCCATCAGGTCGACCGGCTGGTAGATCGACTCGAGCCCCGGCGGCCCGGTCCAGATGTACTTGGTGACCTGCTGGAAGCCGAGGTCCCAGTTGACGGCCGGCCCGGTGTAGTCGGCCGCATCGACCGTGCCCTTCTCGAGCGCGGAAAAGACCTCGCCGCCGGGCAGCAGCGTGGTCTTGGCACCGATGGCGGCGAAGCCCTCGGCGATCATGCCGCCGGGCACGCGCAGCTTGAGGTCCTTGAAGTCGGCGATCGTGCGGATCGGCTTCTTCGAATGGATGATGTTCGGGCCGTGGTGGATGCGGTTGACGTAGTACAGGCCCTGCTTGGCGAACACGTCGCGCGCCGCCTGCAGGCCGCCGTTGCTGTAGAAGAAGATGTCCCACTCGTGCGGATAGCGCAGGCCCATCAGGTACGAGCTGAGGAACGCGGTCCCCGGCAGCTTGCCGGCCCAGTACAGCGTGAACGAGTTCATCGCCTCGAGCACGCC
>JBDTNU010000126.1:0-9498 GCA_039933535.1 Caldimonas sp.
CTCTCGTCGATCATGCGCCGCTGGTTGACCACGTCGGCGAGGCCATAGGCCATCCAGGCGTCGGCGGGCAGGCCGTCGCGACCGGCGCGTCCCGTCTCCTGGTAGTAGCCCTCGATGTTCTTCGGCAGGTCGAGGTGGGCGACGAAGCGCACGTCGGGCTTGTCGATGCCCATGCCGAAGGCGATCGTCGCGACCATGACGATGCCGTCTTCGCGCAGGAACCGGTTCTGGTGCCGCTGGCGCACCGACGCCTCGAGGCCGGCGTGGTACGGCAAGGCCGAGATGCCTTGCTCGTTGAGCCACGCCGCCGTCTCGTCGACCTTCTTGCGCGACTGGCAATAGACGATGCCGGCTTCGCCCGCGTGCTCGCCGCGGATGAAGGCGAGCAGCTGCTCGCGCGCCTTGTCCTTCTCGACCACGGCGTAGCGGATGTTCGGCCGGTCGAAGCTGCTGACGAATACGCGCGCCTTCTCGAGCGCCAGGCGCAGGACGATGTCGGCGCGGGTCAATGCGTCGGCAGTCGCGGTAAGTGCGATCCGCGGCACGCCGGGGTAGCGCTCCGCAAGCACCGAGAGCTTCAGGTAGTCCTCGCGAAAGTCGTGGCCCCACTGGCTCACGCAGTGCGCTTCGTCGATCGCGAACATCGAGAGCAGGCCGCGCTCGTGCAGCGAGTCGAGCTGTTCGAGCATGCGCGGCGTGGCGATCCGCTCCGGCGCGGCGTAGAGCAGGACGAGCCGGCCGCCCATCATCTCGCGCTCGATCCGCGTCGCGTCGGCCATCTCGAGCGTCGAGTTGAGAAACGCGGCATGAACGCCGGCCTCTTCGAGCGCGCCGACCTGGTCGTGCATCAGCGCGATCAGCGGGCTGACGACGATCGCCACGCCCTGCTCGGCCCGATGCCGGACGATCGCCGGGATCTGGTAGCACAGGCTCTTGCCGCCGCCGGTCGGCATCAGCACCAGCGAGTCGCCGCCGCCGATCGTGTGCTCGACGATCGCGCGCTGCAGGCCGCGGAACTCGCCGTAGCCGAACACCTCGTGCAGGACGTTCCCGGCCCGGTCTTCAGTGGTACGCGCGGCGACGGGTGAGGGCGTGGCATGCATGGGGACGGCGATCGTACGCGAGCCGTCGCGAAAGCTTGCCGCCCAAGCCGGTGGTTCGGCGAGGGGATTCGCGCTCAGACCAGACCGATGTCCTTGCCGATGTGGCGATCAGCAGTTGCGAGCGCAGCCAGTCGGCGCGACACCCTGCGGACGTGCTACCTTATCGGCCCCGCCGATCGGCCGCGCGACACGAATGCGCGGCCGATTTCTTCATGGGCCACCCGCCCGACCCGAAAGAGCGCTCATGCTGCATATTCTTCGAAGGCTTCGCCCGCTGGCGTTCGCCATCGCCGCCACCACGCCCGCGGCGTTTTCTCTTGCGCAGGACGGCGGGCCGCCGCCGGCGCCTTCCAGGAGCGTGACCGAGACCTTCTTCGGCACTGCCGTCGAAGATCCGTACCGCAACCTGGAGAACAAGGACGATCCGGCCGTCGCCGCCTGGATGAAGGCAGAGAGCGATCGCGCGCACAGCACCCTGGAGAAGATCCCGGGCCGCGCGGCGATGCTGCAAAGCCTCGTCAAGTACGACGCCGCGGTGACCGAGCGTGTCGCCCAGGTCGTGCGCCTGCCGAACGACCGATGGTTCCTCGAGCGCCGCTCGGCCACCGCGAACCAGTTCAAGCTGTTCATCCGCGACGGTCTCGCCGGCAGCGACAGGCTCCTGGTCGACCCCGAGATGCTCGAGAAGGCGACCGGCAAGCCGCACGCGATCAACTGGTTCACGCCGTCCGGCAACGGCAGGATCGTTGCCTACGGCCTGTCAAAGCAAGGCTCCGAAGAAGCGGTGTTGCACCTCGTGGATGCGCAGAGCGGCGCCGAGATCGGCGCGCCGATCAGCCGCGCCAACTACGGCGCCGTCGATTGGGCTCCCGACGGCAAGACCTTCGTCTTCAATCGCCTGCAGGAGATGAAGCCGGGCATGGCGGAGACCGACAAGTTCCAGGACAGCCAGATCTGGATGCTCAAGTCCGGCGAGCCGGAGGCCAAGGCGCGTGTCGTCTTCGGCACCGCAATCAAGGGCCTCGGCATCGGCGCCGCGGAGTCGCCGGTCGTCAGCATCGGCTACGACGGGCGCTGGGCATTCGGTCTGGTCTTCAACGGCACCCAGCGTGAGATCGCAGCCTTCGTCTCTCCGCAGGGCGCACTGCTTGCCGGCCGGCCGCAATGGAAGAAGATCGTTGCCGCCGGCGACGAGGTCACCGGCCTGGCGTACCACGGCGACGTGCTGTACATGCTCTCGCACAAGGGCACGCCGCGCTCGCGCGTGCTCGCGCTCGACCTGAAGAAGCCCGATATCGCGACGGCTCGCGTCGTCGTTCCGGCGTCCGATCGTGTCATCGTCAACATCGTTGCGGCTTCGGACGGGCTCTACGTCGAAGCGCGCGACGGCAACGTGAAGAAGCTCTATCGGCAGCCCTACGCCGGAGGCACGGCCCACGAGGTGAAGCTGCCGATCGACGGTTCGTTCGACCTCGTCGATGGCGAAAGCGGCGCCACCGCCGCCGACCCACGCCTGCCGGGCGTCGTGATCGCCCTTCAGGGATGGACGCGTGCGCCGCAGATCTATGCCGTGGCGGCCGATGGCGCAGTCAGGAACACCGGCCTGCAGCCGCAAGGTCCGTACGACGCACCGGCCGACGTCGTCACCACGGAAGTGAAAGTGAAGGCCGTCGACGGCGCGATGGTGCCGATGTCGATCATTCACAAGAAGGGCGTCGTGCTCGACGGCAACAACCCGACGCTGCTCTACGGCTACGCCAGCTACGGCATCACCGAGGAGCCGTATTTCAGCGTCGGCCGGCTCGCCTGGCTCGACGCCGGCGGCGTCTACGCCGTCGCCAATCCGCGCGGCAGCTCGGTCTACGGAGAAGACTGGTATCGGGGCGGCTACCAGGCGACCAAGCCCAACACCTGGAACGATTTCATCGCCTGCGCCGAGTACCTGATCGCGCAGAAGTACACGCGACCGGCCCGGCTCGGCATCCTCGGCGGCAGCGCCGGCGGCATCCTCGTCGGCCGCGCCATGACCACCCGGCCCGACCTGTTCGCGGCGGTGGTCGATGCGGTCGGCGCGAACGACATGCTGCGCGCCGAGTCGACGCCGAACGGCGTGCCGAACATTCCCGAGTTCGGCAGCGTCAAGACCGAGGCAGGCTTCAAGTCGCTGCTGGCGATGAGCACCTATGCCAACATCAAGCCGGACACGCCTTATCCGGCCCTGCTGTTCATGCATGGCGTCAACGACCCGCGCGTCGAGGTCTGGAACACGACCAAGACGGCAGCGCGCCTCATGACCGCGACGACCAGCGGCAAGCCGGTGCTGATGCGGCTCGACTACGACGCGGGCCACGGCGTCGGCAACACCAAGAAGCAGCAGCTCGAAGAGCGTGCCGACTTCTACTCCTTCCTGCTCTGGCAGATGGGCGTGCCCGGCTACCAGCCCTAGGGGGAATGCTTCCGAGGGAATGCGGTTCGCACGGCGCGCGCCGCATAATCTTTCGAAACCCCAATCGCCAACCAGGAGCCCGTCATGGCATCGGTCAACAAGGTCATCGTCGTCGGCAACCTCGGCCGTGATCCCGAGGTTCGCTACAACCCGAACGGCGGTGCCTGGTGCACCGTCAGCATCGCCACCTCGCGCAGCTGGAAGGACAAGACCTCCGGCGAGAAGGTCGAAGAAACCGAATGGCACCGCGTCGTCTTCAACGACAAGCTGGCCGAGATCGCCGGCGAATACCTCAAGAAGGGCCGCTCGGTCTACGTCGAGGGTCGCCTGAAGACGCGCAAGTGGACCGACAAGGACGGCGCCGAGAAGTTCTCCACCGAGATCATTGCCAGCGACATGCAGATGCTCGGCAGTCGTGAAGGCATGGGCGGTGGTGCCGGCGGCGGCGAGGACAGCAGCTACGGCGGTGGCGGCGGCGGCGGCGGACAAAGCTACGAGCGCGCCGCACCGGCTTCACGCCCGCCCGCCGCGGCAGCCAATCGACCGGCCGCGAAGTCGCCCACGGGCTTCGACAACATGGACGACGACATTCCTTTCTAGCCCGTCCTGCGCCGGGCCCGCAACGCCCGGCGCTAGCGAGAGCCGGCGCGGGCGCGGCTCACGTCGAGCGCCGAGACGGCCGGGGCGCGATTGCCCCACGACGCGCGAACGAAGCTGAGCAACTCGGCGACATCGGCGTCCTGAAGCACCGGAGCGAAGGGTGGCATGCCGAAAGGGCGCGGGTTGCCGGCGGTGCTGGGCGGAAAGCCGCCTTCGAGGACGATGTGGACGAGGTTCGCGGTCGAGCGCATCGTCACCGCGCGGCTGCCTGACAGCGCGGGATAGGCGCCCGGAACCCCTTCTCCTTGTTCGCCGTGGCAGGCGACGCAGTGGTCGTGATAGAGCTCGGCGCCGCGCTTGCCCGGCAGTCCGGGCGCGGCCGGCGCCTCGGGCTCGGGAGGCGCGGGCAAGGCTTGCAGATACGCGGCCATCGCCGACAGATCGGCGTCGCTCAGGTGTTGCGTGCCGTTGCCGACCACCTCGCTCATCGGCCCCATCACGAAGCCTTGCGGCGCGATGCCCGTCTTCAGCAGCCGCACCACGTCGCGCTTCGGCCAGCCCGCCACGCCCGCTTCGTGAGGAGAGGCGAGCGAGGGTGCGTACCAGTTCTGGACCGGGATCAGGCCGCCTTGCAGGTCGAGCGTGCCGCGCGTGGCGCCGAGCGCGTTGCGCGCCGAGTGGCAGGCGTTGCAGTGGCCCAGGCCTTCGACCAGGTAGGCGCCGCGATTCCAGTCCGCGGGGCGCTCCGGATCATCGACATGCACAGCCGGACGGAAGTAGAGCGCGCGCCAGACCGCGAGGGCCGCTTGCGTGCCGAACGGAAAGCCCAGCGTGTGCGCACGGTTGGCGTGCACCACCGCGGGCAGGCTCTGCAGGTACGCGAACATCGCGTCGGCATCGGCGCGACTGACACGGGTGTAGTTCGGGTACGGAAACGCCGGATAGAGAAGCCGCCCGCTCTTCGAGCGGCCATGGTGCAGGGCGCGCCAGAACTCGTCGGCCGACCAGCGGCCGAGGCCGGTGTCGGCGTCGGGCGTGAGGTTGGGTGCATGGACATTGCCGAACGGCGTCTCGATCGCTCGACCGCCGGCATAGGGTCTGCCGCCGCGCTCGGTGTGGCAGCCCAGGCAGTCGCCGGCACGGGTCAGGTACTCGCCGCGCGCGATCAGCGCTGCATCGGCGGCGGCGTGAGGCGCGCCAGGGTCGATGGCCGCTTCGCCGCGCACATTGAGCCAGGCGACGAGCCCCGCCAATGCGACGAGAACGCCGACCGCCGCCAGGCCGATGCCGAGCAATGCGCGCCCGACTCTCATCGCGTCGCCTTGACCGTGCCCACCGGCACGCCACCGCAGGCGATCGGCGGTGGTGCGCTGAACCCGACCGCCGGCTTCGTGTCGGCTGGCAGCGGTTGCGAAGCGAGCCAGGCCGAGATCTGCGCGATCTCGTCGGGCGCGAGCGCCTGCGCGACCTGCGCCATGCAGTCGGGCGCTTGCGCGCTGCGCTTGCCGGCGCGCCAGGCGCCGAGCTGCGCGTTGAGGTAGTCGCGCGGCAGGCCGATCAAGCCAGGCACGAAGGGCGCGGTGCCGGTCATCGCCGCGCCGTGGCAGGCATTGCATGCCGGCAGGCCGCGCCTGGCGTCACCTTCGGTCACGAGCCTGGCGACGCGCGCACGCTCGGCCTCGGGCATGTCCGACGCGGCCGGTGCCGGGTAGGGCAGCTCGAGCGCGGCGAAATGACTGGCGATCTCGGCGAGATACGCGTCGCTCAGGGGAGCGAGCAGGTTGCTCATCAGCGCGTAGGGACGTCGGCCGTCGCGAAAGTTGAGGAGCTGGTTGGTCAGGTAGCCAGCCGGCTTGCCGGCGATGCGCGGGTAGTAGCCGTCGGGCGCGGCGCGCCCTTCGGGCCCGTGGCAACCCGTGCATGCCAGGACCCGTTGCGCCATCGTGTCTTCGAACGGCGCGGCCGATGCGGCCGATGCGGCCGATGCGACACAGAGCAGGGCCGAGGCGACTGCGGCCGCCGCCCGCGCCCTCGCCATCACGCCGGTGCCCCGGGGTCGCGCACCTCGCGCGCCATCGCCGCGGCGTCGTCGCCGGCCAGTTCGCCGAGGCCGCGCGCCACGCCGGCGCGATCGGCAGCGGACCGGTTCTGGCCGACCTTCCATTTGCCGACGATCGTGCTCAGCACGATCTCGACCCCGACGATGGCACGCAACATCGTCTCGACGTAGTCGGCCGGCGCGTCGCTGACCGCCCAGGGCGCGGTGCCAACGCCGGTTGCGTGTGCTGCGCGCTCGGACTCATGCGTGTCGGTCAGGCGCGTCACGAACGCATGCAACCATGCGGCGTCTTCGATGAAACGTGCCTTGCCGCGGGCTTGCACGACGATGTAGTTCCAGGTCGGCACGACCTTGCCATGCTCGGCCTTGCTCGGATACCAGACCGGCGAGATGTAGGCCTGTGCGCCCTGGAAGACGACCAGCGAATCGACGTCGGTGCGCGCCTCGCGCCAGACCGGGTTGGCGCGTGCGACGTGCGCGCGCAGAACGCCCGGCCCGCCGGCCGGATCGGCATCGAGGAAGAAGGGCACGCTGTTGGCGGTGACGCCGTTCGCGTCCTGCGTGACGAGCAGGCCGAACGGATGCTCGGCGACGAGCCGCTGCAGGACTTCGGGGCGGTTTTCTGCGAAATGGGCGGGCAGGTACATGGCGGCGAAGGGCGGGGTGCAGCCCGCCATCTTGCCCGACACGCGCCAGCCTTGTCGGCCCTAGTTCCTGTGGGAGCGCTCGTTGCTGCATCCGACCGGGTCGAAACGCCAGAGCGTCACGTCGTTCGAGCTCGCGATCCGCGTTGCTTCGGTGAACGCCGGCATCGGCCGGCTCGCGTCGTCCTTGGCGAGCACCCACAGCGGCGGCGCGCCGCAGCGCGCCGACAGCCCCCGGTTGGCGTCGACGAGCAGCTTCGATGCGAGCGCCGGTGCAAAAGTCGCCGCGTCGGCAAGCTCGTGTCGCCAGCTGTCGTGCTTCACGATCGCCGGGTCCTGCCAGTCGCCGACGATCGTCACCGGCGCGGTCAGTCGTGCGTGAAAGGGCACGTCGAAAAAGTAGTCGCCGACGAAGACCACCGGATCCCGCGCGCCGCGCAATTGCCTCAGGATGCCGGCCAGCGCCGTGTCGTCGTGGTGGTAGTTCGCGGCGATGCCGAACACCATCGCGAGGCAGAGGCACGCCGCCAGCGCCATGCTGCCGACCGCGGCCCGCGTCGCCCGCAGCGAGCCTCGGCGAAGGCAACTTGCCATCGCGTCGGCCGCAAGCGCCGCGAGCGGAAACAGCAAAGGCATGACGTAGCCGACCGGCTTCGATTGCGGAATCGAAAAGAACACCGCGACGACGATCAGCCAGATCCACATCAGCTGGCGCCACAGCGTCACCGCTTCGGGCTCGCCGATGCGCGAGCTGAAGCGGGAACGCAGCAGCCACGCCGACCAGGGCAGCGTGAGCAGCGGCACGGCGACGATGAAGTACCACCACGGCTCGACGTTGTTGAATCCACCGGCGGCGAAGCGCTGCAGGTGCTGGACGACGACGAAGTAGTGGGCGAAGTCCGGAAACCGGGCCTGCATGATCAGGAACCAGGGCGCCGCGACCAGCGTGAATGCGGCGATGCCGAGCGGAGAGCAGAGGCGCGAGATCGCGCGCCGCTGGCCGGTGGCGAGCAACCAGCAGAGCACGACGAGCATCGGCAAGGCGACGCCGATCAGACCCTTGGCGAGGACGCCGAGCGCTGCCGCGAGCCATGCGCCGACGATCGCCACGCGTACGCTCCGGTGCTCGCGCATCAGCAGGACGGCATGTGCCGCGGCGGCGATCGATGCCGCGATGCAGCCGGCCACGAGCATGTCGAGATTCGCGAACTGCGCGGCGCCGAAGAAGAACGGTTGCAGCATCAGTACGGCGAGCACGACGCGCGCGCTTCGTTCGCCGACCCAGCGCCGCGTCAGCAGGTAGAGCGCGGCCGCGCCGAGCAATGCCCCGAGCAGCGGCGCGCAACGTGCCGCCCACAGGCTCGGCCCGAAAACCCGCATCGCGCCGGCCGTCAGCCAGTAGAAAAGCGGCGGCTTGTGAAAGAAGGGCAGGCCGTTTTCGGTCGGCACGAGCCAGTCGCCGGAACGAAGCATCTCCCACGCCACGCCGACATATCGACCTTCGTCGGGAAGCGAGAGCGGACGGGCGCCGATCGAGAACGCGAGCCAGGCGAAGGCGGCGATCGCTAGCGGGAAAGTGGCCGAGCCGGATCGTGCGCGCGGGCGCAGCGTCGGGCTCAGCGCGGGAGCGTCGCTGGCGTCAAGCATCGCGGCCGAGGCTACGCAGGCACGCGTGCGAATCGTGTGGCGCGATCGTGCAAGAAACGTGAAATGCCGGCCGTTCGGCGGCCAGCGTTCACGAAGTCGTCAGGCGGGAAGCACGGCCTCGGGCGCGACGCTCGTCGCAGACTCGATCACGGCACCACCGAGGCAACGCTCGCCGTCGTACAGCACCGCCGACTGGCCGGGCGTGACGGCCCACTGCGGCGTCTCGAAGCGCAAGGCCAGGGCGCCGGCAGCGTCGGTGCGCAAGAGCTCGCAGGTCGCGTCGCCTTGCCGGTAGCGTGTCTTGCAGGCGTAGCTCCCCGCGGCCGGGGCGCGACCGGCGACCCAGCTCGAATCGGCGGCCACCAGCGCATCGGAGCGCAGCCACGGATGGTCGTGTCCGGAAACGACGTGGAGGACGTTGCGCGCCAGGTCCTTGCGGGCGACGAACCAGGGCGCGTGCTCGCTGCTGCCGCGCGCCGAGCCGCGCTCCTTGAGGCCGCCGATGCCGATGCCCTTGCGCTGACCGAGCGTATAGAACGACAAGCCGACGTGCTCGCCGATCGTGCGCCCGCGATCGTCTTCGATCGGCCCCGGCGTACTGGCGAGATAGCGGTTCAGGAACTCGCGAAACGGCCGCTCGCCGATGAAGCAGATGCCGGTCGAGTCCTTCTTCTTCGCGTTCGGCAACCCGATCTCGGCGGCGATCCGGCGCACCTCGATCTTCTCGAGCTCGCCGATCGGAAACAGCGTTCGCGACAGCTGTGCCTGGTTGAGGCGGTGCAGGAAATAGCTCTGATCCTTGCTTGCATCGAGGCCGCGCAGCAAATCGAAGCCGTTGTCGACCGAAGCGCGAACGCGCGCGTAGTGCCCGGTCGCGATCTTCTCCGCGCCGAGCCGCACCGCGTGGTCGAGGAAGGCCTTGAACTTGATCTCGGCGTTGCACAGCACGTCGGGGTTGGGCGTGCGGCCGGCCTGGTATTCGCGCAGGAACTCGGCGAA
>JBDTNU010000127.1:0-9315 GCA_039933535.1 Caldimonas sp.
TCAAGCCCAAGCTCGACTCGGTCGAGGGCGTGCAGACCGCCGAGCTGCTGGGCGCACGCACCTTCGCGCTGCGTGCCTGGCTCGACGCCGGCAAGATGGCTGCGCACGGCCTCACGGCGGCCGACGTCAGCCAGGCGCTGGCGAGCAACAACTACCTCGCCGCGCTGGGCGCATCGAAGGGGCAGATGGTGACGGTGCCGCTCACCGCCGGCACCGACCTGCATTCGGTCGACGAGTTCAAGCAACTCGTCGTCAAGCGCAGCGGCGATGCGATCGTCCGCCTCGACGACGTCGCCACCGTCACCCTCGGCTCGGAGAACTACGACTTCAACGTCTCGTTCTCGGGCGTGCGCTCGGTGTTCATCGGCATCAAGGTGGCGCCCGAGGCGAACATCCTCGACGTCGCCAAGCGCGTGCGCGAGTCGTTCCCGGGCCTGCGCAGCGAGCTGCCGGCCGGCGTCACCGGCGAGATCGTCTACGACTCGACCGAGTACATCAACACCTCCATCTCCGAGGTCGTGAAGACACTCGTCGAAGCGCTCCTGATCGTCACGGTGGTCATCTTCCTGTTCCTCGGCAGCCTGCGCGCGGTGATCGTGCCGATCGTGGCGATGCCGCTGTCGCTGATCGGCACCTTCTTCATGATGCTGGCGCTCGGCTACTCGATCAACCTGCTGACGCTGCTGTCGCTGGTGCTGGCGATCGGCCTCGTGGTCGACGACGCGATCATCGTCGTCGAGAACGTCGACCGCCACATGAAGGAGGGCAAGGCGCCGATGGAGGCGGCCTTCATCGCCGCGCGCGAGCTCGGCGGGCCGATCATCGCGATGACCATCGTGCTGATCGCGGTCTACGTCCCGATCGGCTTCCAGGGCGGCCTCACCGGCGCCCTGTTCACAGAGTTCGCGTTCACGCTGGCCGGGGCGGTGTTCATCTCGGGCATCGTCGCGCTGACGTTGTCGCCGATGATGGCCTCGCGCTTCTTCCGCGAGGATCAGGACAGCGGCCGCTTCGCGCGCTTCGTCGATCGCACTTTCGAACGCGTGCACCGCGGCTACGGCCGGGTGTTGGCGAGTCTGCTGGACACCTGGGTCGTGCTGATCGTGATGGGCGCGATCCTCATGGTGCTGCTCGGCCTGATGTTCAAGATGTCGCAGACCGAGCTCTCGCCCGAAGAGGACCAGGGCTTCATCGGCTCCCAGGTGGTCGGTCCGCCGACCGCGACCTCCGAGCAGATGCTGACCTACGCGCAGCAGATCTTCAACATCGCCAAGGCCGAGCCCGAGTACCAGCAGATGTTCCAGATCACCGGCGTACCGACGGTGAACCAGGGCATCGGCGGCGTCATCCTGACCGACTGGGGGCAGCGCTCGCGCAGCGCGCACCAGATCCAGCTCGACCTGCAGCAGAAATGGAACAAGGTCGCCGGCGGGCGCGTCGCCGCCTTTCAGTTCCCGTCGCTGCCGGGGGCGTCCGGCCTGCCGGTGCAGGTCGTCATCAGCACGACCGAGCCGATCGAAACCCTGAACACGGTCGTGCAGCAGCTCGCCGACAAGGCCCGCGCCGCCAACCTCTTCTACTTCTTCGACATCGACTTGAAGCTCGACAAGCCACAGGCGACCGTCGTCGTCGATCGCGACAAGATCGCGACCCTCGGCATGACGCAGCAGGACGTTGGCCAGGCGCTGAGCGCCGCGCTCGGCGGCGGCTACGTCAACTACTTCTCGATCGCCGGCCGGTCGTACAAGGTCATTCCGCAGGTACTGCAGGTCGACCGCCTGAACCCGCACGACGTGCTCGATTTCTACATCAAGACGCCCAACGCCGGGCTCATCCCGGCGAGCACCGTTGCGCACATCGAAACGAGCATCGTCCCGGAATCGATCAACCGCTTCCAGCAGCTCAACTCGGCGACGATCTCCGGGGTGTCGGGGCAGTCGCAGGCCGACATCATCAAGTTCATGAGCGACAACCTGAAGCAGATCGCGCCGAGCGGCTACAACGTCGACTACTCCGGAACGACGCGCCAGTACGTGCAGGAATCGGGCGGTTTCATCGTGACGATGGGCTTCGCCGTCATCATCGTCCTGCTCGCCCTGGCGGCGCAGTTCAACAGCTTCCGCGATCCAGCGGTGATCCTGGTCTCGGTGCCGCTGGCGTTGTTCGGCGCGGTGATCTTCATCTTTCTCGGCTTCGCCTCGCTCAACATCTACACGAAGGTCGGCCTGGTCACGTTGATGGGCCTCATCAGCAAGCACGGCATCCTGATCGTGGAGGTCGCCAACCGGCTGCAGGAAGCGGGCAAGAGCAAGCGCGAAGCGATCGAGGAGGCGGCCGGCATCCGCCTCAGGCCGATCCTGATGACGACGGCGGCAATGGTCTTCGGCGTCGTCCCCCTCGTCATCGCCTCGGGCGCCGGCGCCGCCGGCCGGCACGCGATGGGCCTCGTGATCTTCACCGGCATGTCGATCGGCACGCTGTTCACGCTGTTCGTGGTGCCGGCGATGTACCTGTTCATCGGCGCCGACCACCGCAAGCGGCGCGCGGCCGAAACGGATGCGCCGCCCGCCGTGCCCCTGCTGACCGACGAGTCCGGCGCTCCGCACGCCAGCTGAAGGCGCGCGGGAAACCAAGGCGCACGAGAGAATGCGCACCATGAAAAGCACACAGAGACTGCTCGTCACGGGCGCCACGGGCAAGGTCGGTCAAACGTTCATTCGACGCTTCCTCGAAGAGCCGAAGTTCGCGTCGTGGACGGTGCTGGCGCTTTGTCACAATCGAAAGCTCGATCCCGCACCGCGTCTGGAAGTCGCGAGCGGCTCGATCGAGCATCGCGCGGTCGTCGACGCGGCGATGAGGGACGTGTCGCACGTACTTCACCTCGCCACCTGCAAGGAAACGCCCGAAGCGATCATGGACGTGGCCGTGAAGGGCATGTTCTGGCTCCTCGAGTCCGCGCGTTCGAGCCCCACGTTTTCCCAGTTCATTCTGATCGGCGGCGATGCGGGCGTCGGGCACTTCGTGTACCCGCGCGCGGTCCCGGTGACAGAGATCGAACCGCATCGCCCGTACCCCGGCTGCTACGCCCTCTCGAAGGTTCTCGAGGAGGTGCTGCTCGAGCAGTACTACCTCCAATACGACCTCAACGGCTGCTGCCTTCGAGCGCCTTGGATCATGGAGAAGGACGACTTCAGGTACCAGCTTTCCTTCGGCGAAGACGTGTTCGGCGGGCCGTGCTGGCGAGATCTCGTCGGAACCGGGAAGGCAGATACCTACGTGAAGTCGGGCGCCGTTCCAGTAATGCTCGATGCGCAAGGCGTGCCGGTGAAACGCAACTTCGTGCACCTGGACGACCTCATCGAAAGCATCCTGGCGGCGATCGACCACCCCAAGGCGCGCCAGGAACTCTTCAACGTCTGCATGGACGAACCGGTGGACTACGGCGAGCTCGGCGACTACCTCGAGAAAACACGGAAGCTCCAGAAGGTGCCAGTTCCGACGCCCTACCACTCGACCTGGCTCGACAACACCAAGGCCAAGCTTCTGCTGGGCTGGCGCCCCAAATACGACCTGAAGAAGATGGCCGACGCCGCGTTCGACTACCGACGCTCTGCCGAAGATCCACGGAAGATCTGGTACCCGGGCTGATGCGGCGGCCAGGGATCAAGCGCGCAAGATGCGCTCGGCCGCGCGTCTTGGCGCAGGTTCGGGCAAGGCGGCATAGCCCAGGCGCGCAAACATCTGCACCCGGGCCGGCGCGCTGACATTCACCTCGCGGTGGAGGGCCGCATAGACCTCGTCCATCGCGCTGAATTCCTGCAGCGCCTGCGAGTTCGGCTGCAGCGCCAGCCCCGACACGGTGGCCTGCAGATTCAGCCGCAGGTACGAGCGACCCGTCAGCAATTGCGTGCGGCGTGAGTTGTCGGTACTGGCCAACCAGACCCAGGCGCGGGTGCTGTTCGCAGCCTCGGTGGAGCTCTGAATCGCGCGCTGCGCGCCGATGCCGTCGGTACGCGTCATCTTCGCCGGGGTGAGCATGCCGAGCTGGCGCCCGAACCACACCTCGGTACCGAGCAGCGTGATGCCCGACGGATCGGCCGAGACAGCGGCTGCGCCGATGCGCGCCACGTGGGCTGATTCACCCCATGCGGCTGCGTCGTTGAACTCGATCTGATAGCCCTGGATGGCAATCTCGCTGAGGCGGGCGACACGCTCGGGTGCCGTCTCGGCATGGAAGCTGATGCCGGGTCCTTGCGAGGCCACGCGAAGCAGCGTGAGCGCCTTTTGGTCAGGCACGCGCGGCTCGTAAGGCGAGCGCGTGGTGCGGCGCAGCTTGACGGCGGCGAACAGCGGGTCGGGCTCAACTGCCGCATCCTTGCGCAGGCGCACGATGGCGAACGGGCGGCTGTCGATGCGCTCGGCCGGATAGTCGCCGTCGGGCAGCAGATCGATCTGCGCCAGCCAGCCTTCCTGCGCCGCAGCCATGCGCAGCAACTCGAGGAAGGCGCCGCAACCGATCAGCACTTGTCGCCCTGGCGGGTCGGTCTGCGGCAAGAGGCGTGTCGGGTCCACATAGAGCTTGATGGTGTCGGCTTCGCGCGCGTCGGCGATCCAGGCTTGCAGGTTGTGCGGGTTGGGTGCGAGCATGGCCCAGCTGAGCACGCGCAAGCGCGCGTCGGTCTCCGACGCCGGCGGGCCTTGCCAGGCTTGCACCGCGGATGCGGGCATGCTGTCGCAGCCCGGCAGTGCGACGATGGCGCCACCGGCCGCCAGCACGAGCATGAAACCGCGTCGGGTCGGCGGGATCTTCATGGCTATCCTCGAAGGCGTTGAACGAATGACCCCAATGTCGCGCGGCGCGGCATGGCGGGCTTGCCAACGCACGCCTTTGTCTGAACATTTCACGCCATGACCGAGGCTCCCGAACTCGTGCCCGTGCTGCCGCTGCTGCGCCAGATCGAGGCGCTGGCACATCTGGGACTGGATGTGGCGGCGCTGCGTTCACGCCTCGGCGAGCTGCCCCAGGACCCGGGTGCACTGGTGCCCGCGCACAAGTACGCACAGATGTGGCAGGACGCTTCGTCGATGTACGTCCTGCCGGGTTTGCCCACCGCACTGGGCATGGCCATCCCGTTCGGCGCATTCGGCGCGCTCGACTATCTGGCGGGTAGCTCCGGGACTGTGGCCGCGGCCTGCGAATCGGTGGTGCTGCACATGGCGATGGTGGCGGTGGATGTGGCCGTGGCGATCGAGCCGATGGGCGACGGCGCCTATGCACTCGAGGTGCGCGGCATCGGCACGATGCCGGCGCAAGCGGTCGAGTTCACGCTGGCGTCGGTCGCTGGCCGCCTGCGTTACCTGACGCGACAGGCATTTCAACCCCGATGGGTCGGGCTGCCTTGCGAACGGCCGGCGCAAGACCCCGTGCGCGCCAGGCTCTGGGGCGTGCCGCTGCGCTATGCGCAGCCCGGTGCCAGCCTCTGCATCGACGCTGCCACCTGGGCGCTGGCGATCCATGGCGCCGACCCGTACCTGCATGCCACGCTGCAAGGCGTAGCGGCGCATCTGCACCTGGCGCCCGGACCGATCGACACGCTGGAGCTGGCGTTGCGAGCAAGGCTGCGCGACGCGCTGGCGCAAGGCCAGGCAAGTGCGCAGCGCCTGGCGCGCTTGTTGGGCGTATCGGAGCGCACGCTGCAGCGGCGCTTGCAGGACGTCGGGCGCAGCTTCAGCGATGTCGTCGAAGACTTCCGTCAGGAAGAAGCGGTGCGCTTGATGCAAGACTCGAGGTTGCCGCTGGTGCACATCGCCGACAGGCTCGGCTATGCCGAGCAGAGCTCGTTCACACGTGCGTTCCGCCGCTGGACCGGCGAGACACCCGCAGCCTGGCGTGCGGCGCGCAAAGCCTGAGGCCCTCGGTCAGCCCGGGGCGGGCGCAATTGCCTAGTAGGCACCCATGTAGTCGCGCTTGCCGATGGCTATCCCGTTGTGGCGCAGGATGGCGTAGGCCGTGGTGACATGAAAGAAGAATTGCGGCGAGCCGTAGTTCGCAAGATAGGCCTGACCGCTCAGTCTCTTTTCTTTTGGCGTGCCGGGGCGCAATACGATTTCCCTGCTTTCGCTGCCATCGAACTGTGAAGCGTTCAGGCTGTCCAGGAATGTCATGGTCCGAGTCAATAGCGCGTCGAGATCGGCAAAGCTCTTCTCGTTTCCTTCATAGGCCGGGACATCGACACCGGCGAGACGTGCCGAGATCCCGCGCGCAAAATCGGCGGCAATCTGCACCTGCTTGACCAGCGGGAACATGTCTGGAAAGAGGCGAGCCTGCAAGAACGCGTCAGGCTCGATCGATTTGGCCGCGACCTGTGCGTCGACCTGCGCCAGGATCGCCTTCAAGGCCGCCAGCATTTGATTGAAGACTGGAACGGAGTGGGTATACATCGGGCTGGTCATGGTCGTTTCTTGGTTTGTGTGAAAGGCAATGGATTCGAAGAACCGCAAGGCAAGATTGTCGGAGTCTTCGCCAGCCGGTCATCTGCGGCTGCGCAATGCCGACGCGGCGATGAAACTCAACGCCACCAGTGGCAAGCCTATCCCGAAGGACCAGCGGATGCCGAAGGCCTGGGCAACATATCCCAGCAGCGGCGGGCCGAGCAAGAAGGCGACGAACGAGAACTGCGCCAGCGCAGCCACATTCGTCGCCGCGGCCCGGTCGGTGCGTTGCGCCGCCGCCGACATGGCCAGCGGAAAGATCGCGCTCGTGCCCACGCCCATCAGCGCGAAACCGGTCAGCGCGAGATAGGGTGACGGTGCGCCGAAGACGAGCAAGGCGCCAGCTGCGAGCACGCCGAGCAGCACGCGCGCGACCGCCACCGGCTGATGGCGCTCGACGAAGCGGTCGGCGAAGAAACGCGTCGCGCCCTGCGCCAGCGCGCCGATGGCCACTGCCAGGCCGGCGACGAAGGGCGCCGCGCCGAACACGTCGCGCATGTAGATCGCCGACCAGTCGGCGCCGGCGCCTTCGAGCACCATCGCCGACAAGGTCACCGCCACCAACAGCATCACCCCCCAGGTCGGCCGGGCGAAGCGCGATGGGGGCGCGCCATGCGCTGTCGCGCGATGCGGCGCGGCGTCGAAACGCCCGAGCAGCAGCGCCAGGCCCAGCCACACCAGCGGCACCATCAGCGCCAGATGCCATTGCGGCGAGATGTTGGCTTGCGACAGCGCTGCACCTGTGATGCCGGCGACGAAGAAGCCGGCGCTCCAGAAGGCGTGCGCGCGGTTCATGATGCGCCGGCCGCTAAGGTGCTCGACGCGATCCGCTTCGAGGTTGACGACGATTTCCAGCGCACCTATGCAAATGCCCGCCGGCACAAGCAGTGCGAAGAAGATCGCCGCCCCACCGGCCAGCGAGGCGGAGGCATACAGCAACGGCAACAAGGCGGTCAGAGCGAGCAGTGAGCGGCGGTGGCCGATGCGTTCGATCGCCGGAGCTGCGAGGCTCAGCGAGACCATCGTGCCGCAGGCCGCGCCGATCAGCGACAGGCCGAAAGCGCCTTCGGCGACGCCGAGACCGCGCTGGATTTCCGGCAGGCGAGGGAAAATGCCACCCATCGCGAACGCGTACAGAAAGAACGCCGCATAGACGCGCCTCTCGGGCGGAAGGTCGCGGCCCAGGCGTCGCAGCGCGGAGGATTGTTCGGCGTGCATCAAGCGGCCGCGAAGGAACTGTTCCGCTTCGTCATGCGGTTCATTGTGAGCGGTCATCGACCAGACAGGCCGAGTCGACAGTTCCTGCCGCACCGTCTATCGTCCGGCCAAGCCTATCAGCCGAACCGATCCCATGAGACTCCTTGCCGTGCTCGCCCCGTTCGCCTTGCTTGCGCTCGCCGGTTGTTCCACCGCACCGGACATCGTGAAGATGAACGGGGACAACTACCGGGTCAGGGCCGATGCCGGGGGCGGTTCGCCCAGCGATGCCGAGATCAAGACTCGTGGCATCAAACGGGCCACCGAGTTCTGCAACGAGAAGGGCAAGCGCGCGGTGATCATCATCGGCCAGACGTCGAGCTGGTTCGTGTTCGGGCTGCAAACGGCCGAGGTCCAGTTCTATTGCGACGAGCAGCCGCCCAGTCAGTCCGCGGACAAGACCGCGAAGCCCTGAGCGTCAGCTGCGGCTCCGTACCCTTCACAGATCTTTACCCCTAAGCCACCCTCGCGATACCGCTGTTCGACATCATTCTTTCAACGCCCGAAGGTCGGGCTCTGGAGCAAGATGATGATGACGATGACAGCGCGAATTGCGCAAGGCGACACCCGGCGAGTGCGGGCGGTGATGATCGGCATGGCGATGACGCTGCTCGCGGCAATCAGCGTTTCGGCGTGGGCCCAGCCCGCACCGCCGCCGCCTGCGGGCATGGAAGGCGGGCCAGGCGTGCGTCACCACGGCATGCATGGCGGCATGGGCGGGATGATGTTCGGCGGATCGCCCCGCGCGATCGACCACATGCTCGACGGTCTTGGCGCGAGCGACGCGCAGCGCACGCAGATCAAGCAGATCGTGGCCCAGGCCGCGACCGACATCAAGGCACAGGCGGCAGCCGGACGCGGCCTGCGCCAGCGCGGCATGCAGATCTTCACGGCGCCGACGGTCGACGCCAACGCCGCCGAGCAGGTGCGGCAGCAGATGCTGCAGCAGCACGACCAGATGAGCCGCCGCGTGACGCAGGCGATGATCGCGGTGGCCAATGTGCTGACGCCCGAGCAGCGCGCGAAGGTCGGCGAGCGCATGAAGGATCGCCAGGCGCGCATGGAAGAGCGCATGAAGCGCATGGAACGGGATGGACCGCGCCGATAATCGATTTGCGATCCGATCGGGCCGGGCGCCGCAAGGCGCCCGGCCTTTCCACCAATCCACCATGAACCCTCGCCTCCTCCTGATCGACGACGACGCCCGCCTCGCGTCGATGGTGGCCGACTATCTCGGCCACAGTGGCTTCGAGGTCGAGACTGCCGGCACGCTGGCGGCCGGGCGCAATCGCCTCTCGGGCTCGAGCTACGACGCGCTCGTGCTGGACCTGATGCTGCCCGATGGCGACGGCCTCGATCTGTGCCGCGAGCTGCGCGGCGAGAGCCGCACCCGCCAGTTGCCCTTGCTCATGCTCACCGCCCGCGGCGAGCCGATGGACCGCATCGTCGGTCTCGAGCTCGGTGCCGACGACTACCTGCCCAAGCCGTTCGAGCCGCGCGAGTTGCTGGCTCGCGTCAAGGCCTTGCTGCGCCGCGCATCGCCGCAGCCCGCCGATGACGACGTGC
>JBDTNU010000128.1:0-9301 GCA_039933535.1 Caldimonas sp.
GGTCGGGATTGCGGCGCAGCGTTCCCAGGCCCGTGCAAGGCGCATCGACCAGCACGCGATCGATCTTGCCGGCCAGCCGCTTGATGCGGTCGTCGCGCTCGTGCGCGATCTGCACCGGGTAGACGTTCGACAAGCCGCTCCTCGCCAGGCGCGGCGTCAGGGCGGCGAGACGATGCCCGGAGATGTCGAAGGCGTAGAGGCGGCCGGTGTTGCGCATCTGGGCGCCGAGCGCCAGCGTCTTGCCGCCGGCGCCTGCACAGAAGTCGACCACCATCTCGCCGCGCCGCGCGCCGGCGATCGACGCGAGCAGCTGGCTGCCTTCGTCCTGCACCTCGATCCACCCGTCGGTGTAGATCTCGAGCTTCTGCAACGCGGGCTTGCCCTCGACGCGAATGCCGACCGGCGAATGCGCGGTCGCATCCGCGACGATGCCGGCGGCGCGCAAGCGCGCCAATGCCTCGTCGCGGCTCGCCTTGGCGACATTGACGCGCAGGTCGAGCGGCGCCGGCTGGTTGATTGCCTCGGCCCAGGGCCAGAACTCTTCACCGAGCTGCACCTGCATGCGCTCGGCGAACCAGTCCGGCAGGTTGTGCCGGAGCGTGTCGGGCAGCCCGTCGCGCGGCAATGTCCTGCTGCGCTCGAGCCAGCCGATCTCGACTTCGCCCATCGCCGCACGCAGGAAGCCGGCGTTGCCCTGCCAGGCCAGCAGCACCAGGCGGCGCTCCTGCTCGCCGCTGCCGGACCGGGCGAGATGACGCAGCAGCGGCAGCTCGCGCAGCACGTTGAACACCGTGTCGGTCAGCGTGTGCCGCTCGCGCGAGCCGAGCGAGCGCGATTCGCGAAAGAAGTCGGCGACGACGCGGTCGGCCGGGTGCTCGAAGCGCAGGACGCGGTGCACGAGATCGGTCGCCGCCTCGAGCAAGGCGTTGGGATGCATCGGGACGATTATCCTTGGCGACCGGCCTCCGCGTCGCGGCGGGCCCTCTCCTGCCTTGGGCCGCACGTGACCCGACCTGTTCCGCCCAAGACCGACAAGCGCGAGCGCACGAGCCCCCTGGTGGCGCATCACCGGCTGCTGTTCTGCGCATTTGCCGGCGTCGTCGCCGGCGCCGCATGGCCCGATGTGCAGACGCTCCTCTCGCGCGCCCTGATCGGCTGGAACGTGCTGGCATGGTCGTATCTTCTCTGGGTTGCGATCGTGTTGACGCGTGCCGACTCCGGCCACATCAAGCGAGTCGCCCTGGCGCAGGCGGAGAGCGCGGCGACGGTGACGACGTTCGTTGTCTTTGCCGCGCTGATGAGCATGGTCGCCATCGTCTTCGAGCTCGTCGCGGCCAAGGCGGCCGGGCCGCACCACATGCTCGCGCACGGCGTCTTCGCGTTCGTCACGGTGTTCGGCTGCTGGTTGATGCTGCCCTTGCTTTTCGCCCTGACCTACGCGTCGGCGTACTACCGTCGCGACCCCGACAAGGGCCTCGATTTTCCGGGCGCGTCCGAGGGCTCCGAACCGGATCACACCGACTTCCTCTACTTCTCGTTCACGATCGCCGTCACCGCCCAGACCTCCGACGTCGCGGTGACGACGCGCGAGATGCGCCGCCTCGTCCTCTTCCAGTCGGTGGTGTCGTTCGTCTTCAACACCACCATCCTCGCGTTCTCGATCAATGCCGCGGCCAGCTTCTTCTGACACGCTGACCTCGTGACGCCGGTGTGACGGCGCGCGCCCTACAAACCGGGATCCGCCGTCCGCCATGTCCTCCATCCCTGCCCGCTCCGACGCCCTGCACCTCGCCCGCGAGGCCCAGTTCGTGCGTGCCGACGGCACGAGCGGCGCGCTCGAGCAGAAAGACGCGCTGCTGCTTGCCTACCTCGCGATCGAAGGGCCGACGCCGCGCAGCCGCCTGGCCGCGCTGCTCTGGCCCGACGTCGAGGCGGAGCGGGCACGCGCCAATCTGCGGCAGCGGCTGTTCCGGCTGCGCAAGTCGCTCGGCCGCGAGCTGCTCGAAGGCGGTGATGTCGCCGGCCTGTGCGTCGACATCGAGGTCCACCTCGAGCATGCGGAAGCGGAGGCTGGCGAGCTCCTGCAGGGACTCGACGAGCCGGTCGCGGGCGAGCTCGCCGACTGGCTCGACCGCGCGCGAGAGCAGCGCCGCGCCGGGCGCATCCGCGGTCTCGCGGAAGAGTCGGCTCGCCTCGAAATCGCCGGCCAGCTGGTCGCCGCGCTGGCGGCGGCCCAGCGCGTGGTCGACCTGGACGCGACCTCCGAACACGCGCATCGGCGCCTGATGCGCCTGCACTACCTGCGCGGCGACCGCGCTGCCGCGCTGGCCGCGTTCGATCGTTGTTGCGACGTGCTCGAGCGCACGCTCGGCGTCGCGCCCGACAACGAAACCGAGGCACTGCGCGCCCGCGTGGCCGCGAGCAGCCTGCCGCCCGACCTGGCGCGGCCACGGCCGCTGCCGGTGAGCGTGCTGCGTCCGCCGCGCCTGGTCGGTCGCGACAGGGAGTGGCAACGCCTGCACGCCGACTGGTCGGCGGGCAACCCGAGCCTGGTCGCCGGCGAGGCCGGCCTCGGCAAGACCCGGCTGGTCACGGATTTCGCCCTCACCCAACCCGGCGCGATCGCGGTCGACGCCCGACCCGGCGATGCGCGGGTGCCCCACACCTTGCTCTCGCGCCTGCTGCGCCTGCTGCTGGCGCGCCTGCGCGAACCGCTCGCCGGCGACGTCGCCAGCGAGCTCGCGCACCTGCTGCCGGAGCTCGGCAGCGCGGCGCCCCGCCGCAATGCCGGGAACGTGCGCTTTGTCGGCGCGGTCGAGTCGGCCATTCGCCAGGGACAGGCCGGAGGCCTGTCCGGTCTCGTGGTCGACGACCTGCAGTTCGCCGACGCGGCCAGCGTCGAGGCGATGCAGCAGCTCGCGTCGTCCGGCCTCGGCCTGCGCTGGATCGTCGCGTTCCGCGCCCACGAGCTGGCGCCGCCGGCGCAGGCCTTCCACGACCTGCTGCTCGGCAGCCACGGCGCACGTCTGCAGGTGCTGCAGCCGCTCGCCGCCGACCAGATCGGCGCGCTGATCGACTCGCTCGGCGTCGACTCGCTCGAGGCGGCACGGCTGGCGCCCGCGCTGACGCGCCACGCCGGCGGCAACCCGATGTTCCTGCTCGAGACGCTGAAGCTGATGCTGGCACCGGCTGCCACGGCGTCTAGTCCGGCAGCCCCCGCCGGCTTGCTCACGGCTCGCTTGCCAACCGCGTCGAACGTGGCCCACCTGATCGAGCAGCGCATCGCCCGGCTCTCGCCGATGGCGGTGAAACTGGCGCGCTGCGCCGCGATCGCGGGTGCGGACTTTTCCGCCGAGCTCGCCGCGCACGTGCTCGGCCTGCGCGCGATCGACCTCAGCGACGCCTGGAACGAGCTCGACGCGGCCCAGGTCCTGCGCGAAGGCGCGTTCGCGCACGACCTGATCTTCGAGGCGGCGCGGAGTTCGGTGCCGACGCCGATTGCACGCCAGCTGCACGCAGAGATGGCCGGCTTCCTCGAGGCGCGGCAAGCCGAGCCGGCGCACGTCGCGCAGCACTGGCGCGATGCCGGCGAGACGCTGAAGGCGCTCCCCTGGCTGATTGCCGCCGCCGACCGTGCCGGGTCGGCGTGGCGGCCGGCCGAGCAAGGCGCCCTGTTGCTGCTGGCCGCGCGCATCGCTCGCAGCGAAGGCAAGGACCCGACGCGCGCCTTCGATCTGCTCCGGCACGCGCACCGCGCCCACCTCCAGTCGAGCCTGGGCAGCCCCTCACACCTCGAGTGCCTCGACCTCCTGGCGACTCTCGCCGTCGATCCGCTGGAGCACGGCTACGCCCACTTCGCGCGTTCCGACATGCTCGGTCAACAGGGTGAGGGCGCAAGCGCCGAGGCCGAGGCACGCAAGGGCCTGGCCGCGATCGCGGACCAGACCGGCCGCGCCGCCGACGAGCTGCACGTCGACCTCGTCTCGGCGCTGGCCAACAGCCTCTTCAACCAGGACCGGCCCGGGCCAGGCGCCGACGCGGTGCGCGCGGTCGAGCCGCGCATGCTGGCCCTCGGCGACCGGCACCGCGAGATCGAGCACTACGCCAACCTCGGCGTCCTGCTCGACGTCGGGAATCGTCACGCCGAGGCGCAGGCGGCGATGGGCCATGTCATCTCACTGGCGCGCGCCGAAGGCGACCGGACAAGCGAGATGGTCGTGCTCTCGAACCTGGCCTCGAGCCTGCAGGACGTCGGCAAGGTCCGCGCCGCACTGCTGCCGCTCGAAGAAGCGCATCGGCTCGGGCAGCAGTTCCCGGAGCTGCGCACCAGCGCCCTGTTCGTGCAGATGCAGCTCGGCAGCATGCATCGCGCCCTCGGCAACTACACCGAAGCCTTGCGCTGCCTGACCGAAGGCCTGGAGATCCTCGCCGCGTACTCGCCGACGTTCATCGCCGCCGCACACAACAACCTGGCGCAGTTGTGGCTCGACCTGGGGCAACTGGCACGGGCCAGGCAGCATCTCGATCTCTCGCTGGCGGTCGCTTCGGGGCCGCCGTTGTTTCGCGCCCTCGCCCACCTGCTCGCTGCGCGTGCCGCATTGGCGCAAGGCCGGCGCAGCGCCGCCGACGAGTCGCTGGCCGCAGCACGCGCCTTCATCATCGACTCGTCGCGCTACTCGGTGCGCGCGCAGGCAGGGCTGCTCGCCGGCAACCTGCAGGAACCCGACGCCGCCTATGCGAGCGCCATGGAAGTGGCGCGCGAGGCCGGCCGTCTGCACATGATGGGCCTGCGCATGGATGCGCTCGTATTCGCCGCGCGGGCGGCGCTGGCCAGCGAACGACCGGGGGTCGCGGCGACCCACGCCGTCGAAGCGCTGGGGCTGTGGCCCGAGCACGCGCCCGACCGGCTCTACATCGGCGAGGTCTGGCTGGCGGCGATCGACAGCGCCGGCGACGCGGCCAGCAGGAACGCGATCCTCGGCGACGCCACGGCGTGGATCGCGGCGACGGCGTCAAGCCTGCCCGAGGAGTTTCGCGATTCGTTCCGCGATCGCAATGCCGTCAACCGGAGCCTGCTGGCCCGGGCCTCGGCGCGACCTGCCGACTGCTGATACGCCGGCGAGACAGACCATGACGACGAGCATCGCCCGCATCGCGGCCTTCACGCTGGCTGGTGCGCTGGCGCTCGCGCCTGCACCGGGCGCGGCGATCGCGCCGATCCTGCTTCTGCTGGTCAAGCAGATCGTCAAGGACGCGGCCCGGTCGATGCTGAAGGACATGGTGCTGTCGAGCCTGAACGGCATGGGCTGCAAGGGCATGGCGATCGCCAATGCACTGGAGGCCATCGACCTGGGCAGGGGCGCGGGCGGCGGGATGATGGGCATGACCGGCGGGGGCATGCCGAAGATACCGGCTGGCATGTCGATGCCGGGCATTCCCGGGATGCCCGGCGCCATGCCGGGAAATGCCGACGAGATGACGGCGCGAATGCGCGAACTGATGCCGGGCGTGGGCCAGCTGCCTGCGGGCAGCGGAATCGACCCCGACCAGATGGCTCGCATCATGCAGGCGATGAGCCAGCCGCTTTCGCCGCCGGAAACGCTGGCCGTGATCGACGAGATGGCCGAGATCGGCTTCCTGCCGAAGTCGATGCAGACCGAGCTGAAGGAATGCCTGCTTCTGTTGCCGGCGGCTGCGCCCGCGCTCGGGATGGGCATGGGCATGCTGAAGCCGATGCTGCCGAAGTTGCGCCAGGCGCGCGAGCAGCTGTACGCCCTGCCGCCGCCAGAGCAGGACGAGCTCGTGGCGGCACTCGGTGGCGAGATGAAGGCGCTGTCCACGACCGACCGCAAGACCTTTCTCGAATTCCTCGACAGCGGCTTCTTTCCGAAGCGCATCGCCGACGGCTTGCGCGCGGAGCTTGGCGCGAAATAGGCGCGGCGGCGCGTGACGCCGATGTGACGCCTGCGTCGCTACAACCCCGATCAGACCCGCTGTCGCGGGCCGTGTCGGAGATCCCATGGAACCCATCAGCAAGCCGCGCTGCGCGGCATCGAGACTCGCGAACGACGCGCTTGCCTGCCTGTTGCTGGCCGCCACGATGGTCGTGACGGCGTGCGGCGGCGGCGGCACTCCCGACGCCACCGACCCGGTCGACCCGCCGGCCGGCGTCGCGGGCTTTCAGCTCATGCCGGCGCGGCTCTCGCTGGTCGAGAGCGATGAGCGGCTCGTGATCGCGATCGGCGCGAGTGGCGCGTTGCTCTGGTCCTCGAGCGATCCGGCGGTCGCGACGGTCGACGCTTCCGGCCGCGTGCAGGCGCTCGCCAAGGGCAGCGCCGTCATCAGCGCGACCGCGGGCACGACCGTGGCAAGGGCGCCCGTGACCGTCTACCGCACCATTGGCGTCGCGCCCGACCCGAGCACGTCCGCGCTGATCGACAGCGCCGAGGCCGAAGGCAGGATAGGCGCCGAAGAAGCACTGAGCTACCGCGTGTTCGCCCTGTTCGGCGATGCGCGCCTGCCAGCCGCCTTCGCCGGCGCACCGAGCGAGTTGCCCGATCACTTGCTGCTGCGTGAGCTTTCGGGCCGGCTGCCGACGCTGTCGCCCGCGGCGCGGGAAGCGTTGACGCCGTTCCTGATCCCGCCGGTCTACGCCCAGAGCTGGTACGCGCAAGAGGCCGCGTCCGTGGGCGCCACGCCCGCGACGGGCAAGAAGCGCCGCGCCGACGTCACGGTCAACTGCTTCTTCGCCCAGCCGCAGCTCGGCGCGACCGTCCGCAGTACGGCGCACTTCAACATCCACACCGTGTTCAGCGACGACATGCTGCAGGGCGACGACGACAAGCCAACCACCGAGACCGTCTCCGACTTCATCGTCTCGGTCGTCGAAGAGGTCTACCAGTCGGAGACGCAGCTTTTCAAGCGCTTCCCGCTGCCCGACACGAAGGAGAACTGCAATGGCGGCGACGGCGCCTTCGACATCTACCTGCACCCGCTCGCAAGCCGGACCAAGGCGGTGACGGTCGCCTATCCGGGCCGCTGCGAGAGCGTGCCGGCCTTCATGATCCTCAACACGAACGAGCTGTTCCTCTCGATGAAGCTGGCCAAGGCGAGCCAGCCGCTGGCGAGCAAGAAGAAGGAATGGAAGAGCTACATCGCGCACGAGTTCCTGCATGCGCTGCAGTTCGGCATGGATCGATCCGCCGCGTGCGCCGACTACAAGTGGCTCGACGAGGCGACCGCGACCTGGGTGATGGACCACGTCGAGCCCGGCGCGAACTTCGAAGACGGCGGCACCGGCGTCGCCACGCCGGGCTTCGCGCGGCGTCAGGGCAGGTTCTTCGCCAACTACCTCTACAACGACCACCGCGTCTCGATCGAGAACGCGTCGCCCGAATCGAACCCCGAGCTGAACGGCTACGGCGACTACCTGTTCTTCCAGTACCTGGCGCGCACCTACCAGCCCGAGACGATCAAGGCGATCCTCGATGCCACCGAAGGCAGGGGCAGTGTCGAGGCGATGGCGTCGGCGCTCGACGCCAAGGGCGGCATGAAGGCGATCTGGCCGGAATTCGCCAGGACGCTCTGGAACGACGACGTGAACAAGGTGCTCGACGACTGGAGCCGGCTCGACAACTACGACTTCGGCCTGGCCGCGATCTATTCGCCTTCGACGCAAGCGACGCTGACGACGGCATCGACGAAGCTGAAGACGATGGAGATCGATCAGAAGGGCCGGCCGCGCCAGTCGTTCAAGCTGCTGGACAACGCCTTGTCGAAGTCAGGCGCGTTCTACGAAATCCAGCCGCGCAGCTTCCACTACGAGCACCTGAAGTTCAGCGACGCCACGGTGAGCTCGCTGTACTTCTTCAATCCCGTCGCGGCGCTGCCGAATCGCGAATTCATGAAGGTCCAGGTGAAGCTGAAGGTCGGCGGCAGCTGGCGCGACTTCGAGGACTGGACCGGCGAGCCTTACAAGCAGCTCTGCCGCGACAAGAAGGACGAGCGAGTCGAAGAGCTGATCCTGATCGTCAGCAACAGCGAGGTGAACCGCGGCGGAGAAGTGCCGTTCCGCTACCCGAGCCTGGTGCCGATGCTGGCGAGCACGTCGAACGTCGGCTGCTGGAAGTGGCAGGGCGCGGCCTCGACCGTGGTCACGGGAACGATCCCCGGGCCGAGCACGTCGACCGGGCGCGGCGACGCGACCTTCGAGTTGGCGAGCGCGCTGCCGGGCCGCCTGGTCTTCGAGCCCTTCGAAGGCAACGTCGGCGGCGACTCGACGTCCACGCTCGGCGAGTGCACCTTCACCTCGGTCGGCGCCGGCCGCGCCGCGCGCCGCCTGCCGCTGTCCGACGGCACGATCGACGTCAATCTCGATCTCGACACCGGTTTCGGCCAGATCGGTGGCGAGGCGCCGGACCGCAAGATGCTTCAGCTCACGGGTTCGGCCATCCTCTCGAGCACCAACACGGTGGCCTGCCCGGCCTACACGCAGACCTCGGTGTTCGACACTTCCTGGGACTGGTTGAAGGTCGACGACCCCGCCCTCTACCAGGTCTCGACCGATGGCCGCAGCATCGAAGGACGCTACACGAGGAGCCTCGGCGGCGGGGTCTCGATCGACACGCTCTGGAAGTTCACGGCGCTGCGCGAATAGCGCGGCGTCGCTCAGTCCGGCAAGAGCAGTTGCGCTGCGCCGCCGACGTGGCGAACCACGCCGGCGTGCCGCTCGAGCGCGCCCTCCACCAGCCAGCGCAGCGCCAGCGGATAGAGCCGATGTTCCTGGGCCAGCACCCGGGCAGCGAGCGTCTGCTCGGTGTCGTCCGGTGCGACCGCGACGATCGCCTGGCCGACGATCGGGCCGTGGTCGAGGTCGGCGGTCACGAAATGAACACTCGCGCCCGCCACCTTGCAGCCGGCCTCGATCGCGCGCCGATGCGTATGCAGTCCGGCAAAGGCGGGCAGCAGCGACGGATGGATGTTGACGAGCCTGCCCTCGAAGCGGTTCACGAACGCCGCGCCCAGGATGCGCATGAAACCCGCGAGCGCGACGACGTCTGGCGCAAATCCCTCGATCGTCCGCGCGAGCTCGGCATCGAACGCCTCCCGCGACGCGAAGCTGGTGTGATCGACGACCGCGGTCGCGATCCCTCGCTCGCGAGCGAACGCGAGGCCGCCCGCATCGGCGCGATTGCTGACCACAGCGGCGACGCGCGCCGGCCAACCTTCCGCGGCGCAGCGGTCGACGATCGCCTCCATGTTCGAGCCGCGCCCGGAGATCAGGATGACGATGTTCTTCATG
>JBDTNU010000129.1:0-9231 GCA_039933535.1 Caldimonas sp.
CGCCGGGACCTGGCCGGTCGCGGCCTTCGTCGAAAAGCCCGACCTGGCCACCGCCGAGCGCTACCTCGCCGAGGGTGGCTACTTCTGGAACAGCGGCATGTTCGTGCTGCGCGCGAGCACCTGGCTTGCGGCGCTCGAGCGATTTCGGCCCGACATTTTCCTGGCCGCGCAGGCGGTATCGCGCAAGTCGTCGAGCGACGGCGCGTTCATCCGCTTCGATGCCGCGGCGTTTGCCGCAATACCCGCCGAGAGCATCGACTACGCCGTGATGGAACCGGCCAGCCGCGCCGGATCGGGCGTGCCGATCGAGATGGTGGCGCTCGACGCCGGCTGGAGCGATCTCGGCGCGTGGGACGCTGTCTGGCAGATTGCCGAGCACGACGCTTCGGGCAACGCGACCCATGGCGACGCCCTCGTCTCGGACTCGCGCAACACGCTCGTGCACGCGAGCAGCCGGCTGGTCGGCGTGATCGGTCTCGACGACGTGACGGTGGTGGAGACGGCCGACGCCGTGCTCGTCGCGCATCGCTCGAAGAGCCCGGCCGTGAAGGACATGGTCGCCGTACTCGCCAAGGCAGGCCGCCCCGAGGCTGCCACGCACGTCCGCGTGCATCGCCCCTGGGGCTGGTACGAATCGATCGACCAGGGGCCGCGCTTCCAGGTCAAGCGCATCCTCGTGAAGCCAGGCGCGCGGCTCAGCCTGCAGATGCATCACCACCGCGCCGAGCACTGGGTGGTCGTGACGGGCACCGCTGAGGTGACGAATGGAAAGTCCGTGACGCTCCTCACCGAAAATCAGAGCACTTACATACCCCTTGGTCAGACGCACCGCCTTGCGAATCCGGGAAAGACTTCGCTCGAGATCATCGAGGTGCAGTCGGGCTCCTATCTCGGGGAAGACGATATTGTCCGGTTCGAGGACAACTACGGACGTTGATGCGTCTTCCGCGACATGGCTGCTTATGACTAAGAACTGGCTTCCTCAACGGATATTGGGGCTCATCCCTGCGCGCGGTGGCTCCAAGGGAATTCCTCGGAAAAATATCAAGTTGATTGCGGGAAAGCCACTGATCGCGTGGACCATCGAGGCTGCTCTGCAATCCACCAAGCTCCACGATGTCGTCGTGACCACAGACGACGCGGAGATCGCAGAGATCGCGCGAGCATTCGGAGCGCGTACGCCCTTCATGCGGCCTGCCGATCTGGCGCGTGACGAGACGCCCGGCGTAGACCCGGTGCTACACGCTCTGACAGTGCTGTCGGATTTCGATACGGTCGTGTTGTTGCAACCGACATCGCCGTTGCGCCAAGCGCAAGACATAGATGCGGGTATCGCGCTTGGGGCGAAGCTCGACGCGCCCTGCGTGGTATCGGTGTGCGAACCAAATTTGCACCCCAACTGGATGTATCGACTGGACGATGGCCAGCGCCTCCATAGTCTGCTCGACACTCCTCGTATCCGACGAAGGCAGGAACTTTCTCCGGTGTTCGCAGCAAATGGCGCCGTCTACGTGGCAAATGCGAGGTGGCTCTGCGAAAGCAAAGACTTCATTACGGATGAAAGTGTCGGATACGTGATGCCAAGAGAGCGATCTGTCGACCTCGATTCCTTGCTTGACTGGAAGCTTGCAGAACTACTCCTGCAGGAGAGACTTGGATGAAAAAGATACTTGTCACCGGCGCCGACGGCTTCATCGGCTCTCACCTCACCGAAGAGCTCGTGCGGCAGGGCGAAGACGTGCGCGCGTTCGTGCTCTACAACTCCTTCAACTCGCGCGGCTGGCTCGATCACTGCGGCGCCGATGTCAAGGGCAGGTTCGAAGTGTTCGCAGGCGACGTTCGTGACCCGAACGGCGTGCGAACAGCCATGAAAGGTTGTGACCGGGTACTGCACCTCGCCGCGCTGATCGCCATCCCCTATTCCTACCACTCGCCTGACACGTACGTCGACACGAACGTCAAAGGGACGCTGAACATTGTCCAGGCTGCCCGCGATCTCGAGGTGTCGAAGGTAGTGCACACCTCGACCAGCGAGGTGTACGGCACCGCGCGTTTCGTGCCGATCACGGAAGAACATCCATTGCAGGGCCAGTCGCCCTACTCGGCGAGCAAGATTGGCGCGGACCAGATCGCGATGTCGTTCCACGCGTCTTTCAACACACCGGTCGCGACCGTTCGCCCGTTCAACACCTATGGCCCCCGCCAATCAGCCCGAGCCGTGATTCCAACGATCATCACGCAGATCGCGAGCGGGCAAAGACGGCTCAAGCTCGGCGCAGTGCACCCGACGCGCGACTTCAACTACGTATCCGACACAGTGGCCGGCTTTGTCGCCGCGCTCCGCTCCGAGCGGGCGATCGGCGAAGTCATCAACGTGGGCAGCAACTTCGAGGTGTCCATCGGCGACACCGCGCGCGCGATCGCCGACCTGATGGATGCCGAGATCGAGATCACCTCCGATGAGCAGCGCTTGCGGCCGGAACGAAGCGAGGTCGAGCGGCTGTGGGCCGCAAACGCGAAGGCACTGGACCTGCTCGGCTGGCAGCCCGCCTACGGGGGCCTTTCGGGATTTCGACGGGGGCTCGCCGAAACGATCGCCTGGTTTCGGGACGGCGACAATCTCGCCCATTACAAAGCCGATATCTACAACATCTGAAGTCCAGATCTAGACAACGAACGCGCACCATGCACGAAATCAACTTTGGCGGCCGACGCGTCGGTCCGATGCATCCGCCGATGGTCATCGCCGAGATTGGAATCAACCACGAAGGCAGCCTCAAGACGGCGTTCGAAATGGTCGACGCCGCGGCTCGCGCGGGCGCGGAAGTTTTGAAGCATCAGACGCACGTCGTCGAAGACGAAATGAGCGCAGCGGCAAGAAAGGTAATTCCTGGCAACGCGACCGAATCGATCTACGAGATCATGGCCCGATGCGCCCTTTCGGAAGACGACGAACGCGCGTTGAAGTCGTACGTCGAAGCCAAGGGAATGATCTTCATCAGCACGCCGTTCTCACGTGCCGCGGCCGACCGTCTCGAGCGCATGGGCGTGGTTGCCTACAAGATCGGCTCGGGTGAGTGCAACAACTACCCGCTCCTCAAGCATGTCGCGGGTTTCGGCAAGCCGATCATCCTGAGCACTGGCATGAACACGATCGACAGCATCCGCAAGGCTGTTGCCGTCTTTGAAGCCGCCGGAGTGCCGCACGTTCTGCTGCACACCACGAACCTGTATCCGACGCCACCCCATCTCGTTCGGCTCGGCGCGATGGTGCAACTGGCGGAGGCTTTTCCCGGTGCGCTGGTTGGCCTGTCGGATCACACGACCGACAACCTCGCATGCTTCGGCGCCGTCGCGCTGGGCGCCTGCGTCCTCGAGCGACATTTCACCGACCGAATGGACCGCCAAGGGCCGGACATCATCTGTTCGATGGATGTCGAAGCGTGCCGGCAGCTCATCGAAGGCAGCCGCACCCTGCATCTGGAGTTGGGCGGCGTCAAAGGCCCGTCGCAGGAAGAGCAGGTGACGATGGACTTCGCATTCGCAACCGTTGTCACGATCGCCCCGATCCGCGCCGGCGACGCGTATTCCAAGGACAACATCTGGGTCAAGCGCCCGGGCACTGGCGAGCTGCTGGCTGAGCGCTACGAGGACGTGCTCGGCAAGGTCGCGCTGCGCGACTTGCCGATCGACACACACGTCGCCGCACGAGACGTGGCCTGGTGAAGGTGATCGATGGAATTGTGATCACCGGGGCGGGCGGCTTTCTCGGCCGTGCCCTTGGCGACGACCTGTCGCGGCTCGGCATCCCGTTCCTCGCGCTGTCGCGGCGGGCGCTGCCGGGCGTGCGTCAGGTGGCCAGCTACGACGACGCGCCCGAAGCCGAAATAATCGTCCACCTCGCCGAAGCCTGCGACCGCGCCAGCGTCAATCACATGGGCGATCGCTACGCGGACGACGCATATGCCCTGGTCGATGCTCTTTCGAACCGCACTCGTCGTCTGGTCTACGCGTCGTCATCCGTGGTCTATGGCGACTCGACCGAAGAGCCTCTCTCGACGGACAGCCCGCTCGTGCCGACGGATACCTACGCCCGTTCGAAGATCCGCAACGAGGGCCGGGTTAGAGACACCGGTGGGCTGGTACTGCGCCTCGCCAATCTTTACGGGTCGGGCATGTCGACCGGTAACGTACTTTCCGACATTGCCAGACAGATCCCCGGCAATGGAGCGCTCCGCATTCGCGACGCTGCGCCGGTCCGGGATTTCCTCTCGGTCGCCGAGGCGGCAACCGCGATCGTTCTCGCGATCCGCAAGGATGCCGAGGGCGTTCTCAATATCGGTTCTGGCGACGGGTTGTCGGTGGGCGACGTCGCGCGCTTGGCGCTGAAGATCTTTGGCGAGGAACGACGCCCGATCGAATCTTCGCGGCCGGACACCAGGCGATCCATCAACGTGCTCGACGTTAGCGCCACGCGCGACCGGATCGGTTGGTCGCCGGTCCCGGCCGACGTCGGGCTGACGCATTTCTTCAAGAGTCGAGGAGCACGGATTGAAAGCTAAGCGAATGATCGCGGTCTTCACCGGCAATCGGGCCGAATACGGCCTCCAGTTCCCGATCCTCAAGGCGATCAGCGAGCATCCTGACCTCGACTATCAGTTGCTGGTCTCGGGAGCCCACCTCGACGCGCAGTTCGGACGCACCCTGGAGGAGATCAGCAACGACGGCTTTCACATCGACGCGGAGGTGAAGATCGAGATGAACGCCGATTCGCGGATCGCGACTGCGCAGGCCATCGGTTCCGGAGTGATGGCGATCAGCGCCACGCTCGAGCGCCTTGAGCCCGACATCGTCGTGGTCTACGCCGATCGCTTCGAGGGTTTCGCCGCGGTGATTGCCGCGTCGCAGATGAGCATACCGACGGCGCACATCGAAGGCGGCGATCTCACCGAAGGCGGCGCCCTGGACGACTCGGTTCGGCACGCCATGACGAAGCTGGCGCACCTTCATTTCACGACCAACTCCCAAGCGAGCAACCGCATTCTCGCCATGGGCGAAGAGGCGTGGCGAGTCCACACTGTCGGCTTTCCGGCGATCGACCTGATCTCGCAAGGCCGCTTTGCCAGTCCTCAGGAAGTGGTCGAGCGCTTGCATCTCGACCTCGCCCGGCCAGTCGTGCTCTTCACGCAGCACTCCGTCACCACGGAGTTCGAGTTGGCCGCAACGCAGATTGCACCTCCCTTGCGCGCGATGCGCACGCTGGCAGAGCGCGGCGTGCAGGTCGTGCTCACGTATCCGAACAACGACGCGGGCGGACGAATGATCATCGACGCACTGAATTCCGTCGACCGCGAAAGCCTTCCGGGCATCCAGGTACACCGCTCGCTTGGTCGCCATCTCTATCACGGCGTGCTAGCGCTGGCACGCGATCCGGCGGCGCGAATTGCTTGCGTAGGAAATTCGTCATCCGGCATCAAGGAATCGCCCGCCTTCGGCTGTCCGACGGTCAATATCGGCTCGCGCCAGGAAGGCCGGTTGCGCGGCAGTAATGTGATCGACGTGCCGTACGACGAGAACGAAGTGCTGGCCGGTACCGAACGCTGCCTTCACGATGCCGAATTCCGTCTCCTTTCACGCGAGGGCGAGAACCCGTACTACCTCGGCGATGCCGGCATCAAGATCGCCGATGTCCTCGCCAGCGTTCCCCTGGGCCAGAAGCTTCTTAGGAAGTCGATGACCTTGAAGGGCGAGGCTAGCGACGGTTGGTACCGTTGACGAGCCTCGAAACGTGGCGGCCATGATCACTGACCCTAACCTCGAGCCCTGGCGAAAAGCCCTCGTCAAAGGAGAGAGTACCGTCGCCCAAGTGATCCGCAACCTCGACGAGTCGGGGCTGCAGATCGCGCTCGTCGTCGATGCCGACGGAACGATGATCGGCACGCTGACCGACGGCGACATCCGCCGCGGCCTGCTCCGCGGGCTGGGTATGGACAGTCCCATCGAGGCCATCGTCTACAAAACGCCTCTGGTCGTGCCACCCAAGCTGCCGCGCGACACCGTGTTGCAGCTGATGCACGCGAACAAGCTGCACCAGTTGCCGGTCGTCGACGAGACGCGCCGTGTCGTCGGCCTGCACCTGTGGGATGAGCTACTTCAGCCGGTGGTGCGACCTAACATGGTCGTCATCATGGCCGGAGGCAAGGGCACTCGGTTGCTTCCGCACACCGAGAAGTGTCCGAAGCCGCTGTTGCCGGTTGGCGGCAAACCGATGCTGCAGCACATCATCGAGCGCGCAAAAAACGAGGGCTTCAACCACTTCGTTCTTGCGGTGCACTACCTTGGCCACATGATCGAAGAATACTTTGGCGACGGCAGTCGCTACGACATTCGCATCGAGTACCTTCGCGAGGATCTCCCACTCGGTACGGCGGGCGCCATCAGCCTGCTGCCTGCCCGCCCGGAGCACCCGTTCGTGGTCACCAATGGAGATGTGCTCACCGATATCCACTACGGCGAGCTGCTCGATTTCCACACGCGCCACTCCGCCGCGGCGACGATGGCGGTGCGCCTGCACGAGTGGCAGCATCCGTTCGGCGTCGTGCGCACCAAAGGCGTCGACATCATCGGCTTCGAAGAAAAGCCGGTCTCGCGCAGCCACATCAACGCCGGCGTCTACGTCCTCGAGCCAGCCACTGCCGATGCGCTCGATCCCGGCGCCCACTGCGACATGCCCACGCTCTTCGGCCGGCTCCATGAACGGCGCCTTAGAACCATCGTCTATCCCATGCACGAGCCTTGGCTCGATGTCGGTCGCGCTGACGATCTTCAGCGAGCGCAGGCCGAGCATTCGTCCTCTACTTGAAACGACACCCGATCATGAGCAACGACCCAGCGGCCGACGACCTCTCCGCACGTTTCGCCCCCGACCGAAAAGATCTCGAAGCCCTCTACGGCCTACCGAAGCGAGTGATGTTCTGTCGCCACTGCGTTATCTCCAACCAGCGGCCCAGTTCCACGGTCGAGTACAAGAAGACGCCGCAGGCCAAACAGGACACCATCGGCTTCGACGATTCGAGCGTGTGCGACGCCTGCCGCTACCACGAACAGAAGGAAGCGCGGATCGATTGGGGCAAGCGCGAGGATGCGTTGCTCGAATTGCTTGCGTCGCACCGCCGCACCGACGGCGGCTACGACGTGGTCGTGCCCGGAAGTGGCGGCAAGGACAGCGCCTTCACCTCTCACGTCCTCAAGTACAAGTACGGCATGAACCCGCTCACGGTTACGTGGGCTCCGCACAAGTACACCCAAATCGGCTGGAAGAATTTCGAGAACTGGATTCACGAAGGCGGGCTCGACAACATCCTGTTCACGCCGAACGGCCGACTGCATCGCTACCTGACGAGACAGGCCTTCTTGAACTTGCTGCACCCCTTTCAGCCATTCATAGTCGGCCAACGCATCATCGGCCCACTCATGGCCGCGCGCTTCGACGTGCCGCTAGTCATGTATGGCGAAAACCAGGCCGAGTATGGAAACAACCCCGACGACAACTACCGACCGACGATGGATCGCAAGTTCTTTTCGGTCCGCGACCCGGCACACATGGTTCTCGGCGGCAAGACGATCCAGGAGATCTCCGCCGAGCAGAAGTTCACTCTCAACGACTTCGCTCCCTACATCCCGCCCAGCGCCGAATACCTGGAGCAAAAGAAGGTTGAGGTGCACTACCTCGGCTACTACCTGAAATGGGACCCGCAGGAGTGCTACTACTACGCCGCCGAGCACACGGGCTTCCAGGCGAACAGCGAACGCACCGAGGGAACGTACTCCAAATACAGCAGCATCGACGACCAGATCGACATGTTCCACTACTACACGACGCTCGCGAAGTTCGGAATCGGCCGGGCGACGTACGACGCGGCGCAAGAGATCAGGAACGGGAAGATCACGCGCGAAGAGGGTGTGCAACTGGTGAAGCGCTACGACGAGGAATTCCCCAAGAAATATTTTCGCGACTTCCTCGAATACATCGACCTGTCCGAAGACGAGTTTCATGCGACCGTCGACCGTTTCCGCTCGCCACACCTCTGGGCGTATGACCAGGGCGCCTGGAAGTTGCGCCACGCGGTGTGGAACGAGGACGGCGAAGCGATTCGATGAAGAAACGCGTCCGTCTCGTCGCCCGACTCGACATCAAGGGCCCGAACCTGATCAAAGGAGTTCACCTTGAGGGCTTGCGCGTCATCGGCGATCCGCAGGAGTATGCAAGCCGCTACTACGAGCAAGGCGCCGACGAACTGCTCTATGTCGACGTCGTCGCAAGCCTGTACGGGCGCAGCAAGCTGACCGAGATCGTCCGGCGCGCCGCCCACGACGTGTTCGTTCCGCTGACGGTGGCCGGAGGGATACGCAGCATCGACGACGTCAGCGATCTGCTCCGTGCCGGCGCCGACAAGATCGCCATCAATACCGCCGCCGTTCATCGGCCTGGGCTCATCACCGATATCGCTCGCCGCTTTGGATCACAGTGCATGGTGTTGTCGATCGAGGCAAAGCAGCGCGGGCCACAGAAGTGGGAGGCGTACACCGATTGCGGACGTGAGCAATCGGGGCTCGACGTCGTCGACTGGGCCAAGCGCGCCGTCGCTCTCGGCGCCGGCGAGATCCTGGTGACGTCGATCGACCGTGAAGGAACACGCAAGGGGTTCGACGTCGATCTGACGCGTGCAATCTCGCAGGCCGTCACGGTGCCCGTGATCGCGAGCGGCGGTTTTGGCGACATCGATCACCTGGTCGATGTCGCTAATCGGGGGCTTGCCGACGGCATCGCTTTCGCCGACGCGCTCCACTACAACCGCACCACGCTGCCGCAAATTCGTAGTCTGGCGAGCGAGCGTGGCATCGACACGAGAACACCATGAGCCTGACGGTGACCCTCATCGACTACGGAATCGGCAACGTCTACAGCGTCCAGCGAGCCCTGGAGACAAGCGGCGCGACCGTACTCCTGACTGACGACGCGTCGCGAATCGAGGCTTCGACTCACGTCGTATTGCCGGGGGTGGGCGCGTTCGCCGATGGCATGGCCGGCCTGCGAGAGCGCGGGCTCGTCGAGCCCCTCCTGCGTTACGCCGCGAGCGACCGCCCCCTGCTGGGCATCTGCCTTGGAATGCAGATGTTGGCCACCGTCAGCGAAGAGTTCGGCCAGCACTCCGGCCTCGGCCTCGTTCC